>CAYTAE010000169.1:0-3661 GCA_964435655.1 uncultured Rhodospirillaceae bacterium | reverse complement strand
TGCTCGATACTCTGCAGCGCGCAACCCAAACGTCTAAGCCTTTCGATTACGTTGTCACCCTGATGATCGAATCGCCGTTTCGTCAGGGGACTGAAATTGATATGGCGGTGGACGTGCTGACGGTTTTTGACCTGGACAGCACAGTCAGCGTGCGCCCGGAGCTTGACGTTTTCTATCAGCATCATGGTGATGGTCTGGTGCCCGTTCGCCGGACGCCGCAATTGCGCCTTGAGCGTGAAGAACTTTATCGCGAGGCAGGACAGATCTATGCCACAAAATGCACGAAGCTGATGGATGGCGGCCGATTGATCGATGGCCGGGTAGGGCATTTTGTGGTTCACGAGACAACAGCCTTGCGTCTCACCTCCGAATGGATGTGGCAGATCGCCAATGCCGTGGCGCCAGGCATCGTGCAGGGCGGTGGAAAACTTGCGGTGTAGGGTTGATTTTCTCTAACAGAGAAAGAGGATAAAACAAGATGCTGTTCATTGCAGAAATAGGCATGAACCATAATGGCAATTTTGGATTGCTGTACGAACTGATCCGCCGTGCAAAAGAGGCGGATGCCGATGTTGTCAAATTTCAGCTTGGCTGGCGATGGAAAGAAGGTGAAATCAACCAGATCACGCCGGAAGTCATCGGAAAAATTATAAAAATCTCAGAATATTATGGCATCGAACCGATGCTTTCCCTGATCACGCGAGATGCGTTTGAAATGGCGAAGCCGTTCAATTTTAACCGCTATAAAATCGCGTCGCGTACGGTGAAGGATGACATGGACCTGGTGCGTGATGTTGTTGCCGAAGGCAAGGAGACGCTGGTCTCGCTTGGCATGTGGGAAGGGAAGGGGCTGCCGCTGGAAAAGGATACCGGCAAGGTGCGTTACCTGTTTTGCAAGTCGCTTTATCCGACGGCGCCCTGGGAACTGACGGACCTTCCAAAGGATTTTGATGCTTCGCCCTATGAAGGCTATAGCGACCACACCGTCGGAATCGAAACGGCCTTGCTGGCCATTGCGCGTGGGGCCCGCATCCTTGAAAAGCATTTTACACTGGATAAATCGGATACGACCATTCGGGACCATGCCTTGAGTGCAACGCCGGATGAATTTGGACAAATGGTCTCGCTTGGGCGTGGCATTCGTCGGTGTCTGGACGCTGGCCAGTAATCACATGCCCGCGATGCAATCTAGGAGGCAGATTTGAGCAGTGATATAGGCGCAATTCGAACCATTGGCAAAGCGCTTCGGGAATCGCTTATGCCGTTTCGCTGGTTAATTGGTGTGACGGTTCTTCTCTCGGTGCTGTTTGGCTTTAGCGCTATTGTTGGGATCACTGCCTTTGTGCCGGTTATTTCCATCATTGCAGGGCACGATCTGAGCCAGCTTGAAAAGATTCCCTATATCGGCTCGTTTGTTCTGTCTTTGTCGCAGGACCGGGAAATGATTTTCTACACGATGGTGGGGGCCGTCGTGGCGATCAGTTTTGCCAAAGCGGGGCTACAACTCATAACATTTTTGGTTGAGGCCTATTCAAAGGCAAAGGTTGATTCACTTTGGCAGCAGCGAATCCTGACCCGTTGGCTCAATGCGCCTTATCGGTTGCATGGCAGTGAAAATGCGGGACGTATCATGCATTTGACTAGCCGGGAGGTCCTTCAGATGAGCCTGGCGGCGCGTGCATTCGTTCAATTGGTATCGGGAATTGTGCAAGGCGGCATTGCGATGACATTTCTGGCATTTGTCGCGCCGGCCGCATTGCTTGGCGTTTGTCTAGCCGTTCTTTGCATCCTGGTGCCGTTGACCTACATCGTGCGGCATGCCTACCGGGTTTCTCAGGAAAATGCCATGCTGGCAGGGCATTACATCAATCGAACCCATGAGGTTGTTAAGCGGATCGAGATGATTGATGTTTTTGGAACCGCAGGACAGGAGAAGAAAGACCTGTTCCATTTCTATAGCGAATATCTGAAATCCTATCTTCGCCTTTATTTCAACAACGCGTTGTCCCCTTTCGTTACGCAGATTGCTCTAGCTATCATCTTGGGTGGTCTTATGATTTTTTTCTTCCGCCAAGGGGTTGGCGAAGAGACGTTGGCGACGGTGATCTTGTTCGTCGGTGGAATGGTGATAATTCATCCACAGATTGACCGTATAACTCAGGCTGCCACGACGCTTGCTAGGGTTGGTGCGGCATATGAGGAAATCCGAAAAGTAACCGGATTGCCGGCGCGGGCACCCGAACCATCCACGGCGGTTTTGATGCCGAGTTTTGATAAATCTGCCGTGGCCATGGAGGCGGTGAGTTTTTCCTACGAGTCGTCTGGTGACGGCACAAAGATTATTGATGACGTCTCTTTCGATTTGCCCCCTGGGGGGCTCTATATGGTTTTTGGCCCAACAGGGGCGGGAAAGACGACATTGCTGAAACTAATGCAACGTCTTTTAACGCCGGATAGTGGCGACATTCACTACGGCGGTATTAAATTTTCTGATGTGCCGCAAAAGGCGATATCGGAGACGGTTCTTATGTTGAACCAGGAACGTCCGACTTTTACTGGGACGGTGCGGGAAAATATCGTTTACGGCCTGCAATCTCTTTCAGAGGAATCCTTGAATGATGCGGTAAGGCTTTCTGGCCTGGAGGAATTCCTGGGCCGGCTGCCTTACGGTCTTGATACGCATATTGGCAATGACGGGTCGTTGTTGTCTGGCGGACAGCGTCAACGCATTGCTCTGGCGCGATTGATAGCCGCGTCGCCAAAGGTCATGCTTTTGGATGAGCCAACCAGTGCCCTTGACCGGGAAATGGAACATAAAATTATTGGCACGTTGTTTGAATTGCGTGATCGTGGGCATACGATCATCATGTCTACCCACAAGGTTGAACTGTCTCCTTTTGCTGATAAGGTTTTATGGTTTGAGAATGGCAAGATCCACGTGGGAAAATTTGAAGATTTTTACCATTCACTTGCAGAATTAATTCCACATGAGGGAATGCGAGATGCGCTTGCGTTCCCGTCATCTCAAAAAGATTCCTGATAGACGGGTGGGTGCAGCCTTGAAGCCTGATACAATTGGTGCGGAGCTGCATCATGTGGCTGAGGAACTGTTTCCGATTTGCCGTAGCATTACGGGGGATGGTGTGCGCCAGACGCTAGATGTGTTGGGCCGCCGCTTCCGACCGTTCGAAATTTCTGAGGTGCCGTCAGGAACGCAGTGCTTCGATTGGACAGTTCCCGATGAGTGGAACATTCGTGGGGCGCGTCTGATCGGGCCCGATGGCTCTACCGTCGTTGATTTCCAGAAAAACAATTTGCATGTGCTTGGCTATTCAGAGCCAATCGACATTGAAATCGAACTCGATGAATTGCAGCAGCACCTGCATTCAATCGAGGCGCTTCCCGACGCAATCCCGTATGTTACCAGCTACTACAACAGAAATTGGGGGTTTTGCCTTCCCCATAGACAGCGGAAGCAGCTGCCTAAAGGCAAGTACCGCGCCATCATTGACAGTACATTAGCTCCCGGCGCGATGACCCTTGGCGAATACATTCTTCCAGGTGAAAGCGCCGATGAAGTCCTGATTTCGTCCTATATATGCCACCCGTCCATGGCAAATAACGAATTGTCGGGACCAATTGTCGCAAGCGCTATCGGCCG
>CAYTAE010000168.1:1473-3668 GCA_964435655.1 uncultured Rhodospirillaceae bacterium | reverse complement strand
GAAAGCGGCCCGTCTGTTTGGCCTGCTTGCGGCGATGGGGGATCCGGTGGGCGGTGCCAGATGGGCACAGCTCTTGACCGATGCGCCGCGCACGACGGGGGTCGTTCCGTCGGCAGCAATCTGGAACGCGCTTGGCGACGCCTCAACCCAGGGGCGTCTCGGCGAAACCGTCCTGCTGGCGCTTTTGAGCCTGGGCGAAGACGGGCCCGGCGAAGTGGCGCCGATGACCCTGGATGGTGTTCTTGCCGCCCTGCGCCGTGTCGGCCTTGACGTTGAAGCCCGCCGCCTCGCTGTTGAGGCGGCCGTGACCCAGGGCTTCTGACGGCCATGGCGGGAAGGCGGTGCCAACAGGGACCGTCAGGGGACCGTTGGGTCGAGCCTTTTCTTGAAATGCTGCTGGCCGAACGCGGCGTTGCGCGCAACACCCTGGATGCCTATACGCGCGACCTGAAAGACCTTGCGCATTTTCTTGGCAAGGATGGCCTGGACACCGCGACCAGCGATCAGCTGCGCGCCTATCTTCAGGGCCTCGAAAAATCCGGATTTTCGCCGCAGACGGCGGCGCGGCGTCTTTCCGCGTTGCGGCAGTTTTATCAGTTTCTCTTTGCCGAAGGTTTGCGCGCCGACGATCCAAGTTCAGTCCTCGACAGCCCGAAACAGGGACGGCGGCTTCCAAAATACCTGACGGAAGAAGAAGTCGAAGCCCTGCTCAAGGTGGCGCGTCGTCAGCAGGGGCCACGGGGCCTGCGTGTTCAGGCGTTGCTGGAAATTCTTTACGCGACCGGGCTTCGGGTTTCGGAACTTGTTTCGCTGCCCCTGTCGGCGATGACCAGCGACGCGCGCTTTCTTATCGTTTGTGGCAAGGGGGGCAAGGAACGGATGGTGCCTTTGGGGGCGCCTGCGGCCAAAGCCCTTGCCGCCTACCAGGCGGTGCGCGACGCCTTCCTGGGCGGCGGTGGCGGTGTACCATGGCTCTTTCCCTCCCGGGCCAGCGCCGGCCATTTGACGCGCCAACGCTTTCTCCAGCTTCTAAAGACGCTGGCCATGGACGCCGGCCTCGACCCGGCGAAGGTTTCCCCCCATGTGCTTCGCCACGCCTTTGCCAGCCATTTATTGGCTCATGGCGCGGACCTTCGCAGCGTTCAACAGATGCTTGGCCATGCCGATATTGCGACGACGCAAATTTATACCCATGTGCTTCAGGCGCGTCTGAAGCACCTTGTGGACGCCCATCACCCCTTGGCGGCGTCTTCCGGTGAGGCCCCTTTAACCGGGAATACGCGCGATGGAGTTGACATTCCCGGCAAGGAACGGAATTAATCCGCTCATCGTCTGTGTGGGCGGGTGCTATGAAGACGTTTCAGCCGCTATGGATCGCCGCCATTTAATCGAACGAGGAAGTCATGAGCTTTACGATTGTTGAGGAAGCAACCCCCCGTCTCAACCGCAGCGAGCTTGCCGTGCCCGGCAGCTCCCCAAAGTTTTTTGAGAAAGCGGCGAAAGGCAGCGCCGATGTTATTTTTTTGGATCTGGAAGATTCAGTTGCACCCGATGACAAGGCCCAGGCACGGGAAAACATCGTTCAGGCGCTTAACGACGTTGACTGGAGCGGCAAGACCGTTTCCGTCCGCATCAACGGCCTCGATACCCATTACATGTACCGCGACGTGATCGAAATCGTCGAACGCGCAGGCGACAAGCTGGACCTGATCATGATTCCAAAAGTTGGCACGGCGGCGGATGTCTATGCCGTGGACATGCTGGTCACGCAGATCGCCCAGGCGAAGGGTTTCAAAAACAAAATCGGCTTTGAACTGATTATCGAAACGGCGATGGGCATGATGAACATCGACGCGATTGCAGCGGCCAGTTCACGAAACGAATCCTTGCATTTCGGTGTGGCCGATTACGCGGCTTCGACAAAAGCGAAGACGACGAATAGCGGTGGCCCCAATCCGAATTACGTCGTGCTGACGGATGCGGATGCGGGCGGCAACCGCGACGTGCATTGGGGCGACATGTGGCATTATGCAACGTCGCGCATGGTGGTTGCGGCGCGTGCAAATGGGTTGCGGCCGGTCGATGGACCGTTTGGCGATTTTTCAGACCCCGATGGGTACCGTGCCCAGTCCAGCCGCGCTTCTGTTCTTGGTTGCGAAGGGAAATGGGCCATTCACCCGTCACAAATAGATTTA
>CAYTAE010000168.1:0-1463 GCA_964435655.1 uncultured Rhodospirillaceae bacterium | reverse complement strand
GGCGAACGAAGTCTTCAGCCCCTCCGAAGAAGAGATCACGAAGGCAAAGCGCATTCTTGAAGCAATGGAGACGGCCCAGAAAGAGGGCCAGGGCGCCGTGGCCCTTGACGGAAAATTAATCGACATTGCCTCCATCAAACAGGCCCAGGTTCTCGTGAAAAAAGCAGAGCAGATCGCGACGGACTGACGCGCAGATGGTTGTTTTTCATGGGTTCTTGCAAGGCGACGCGGCCGGTTGCGGTCGCTGTCGCGGCACATGCTAGGATAAACGAATGCAACATTTTCTCGATTTTGAGAAGCCGATCGCCGAACTTGAAGGCGCAATCGAAATGCTTCGTCATCGCACGGGCGGCGATGGCGTCAACCCTTCCGAAGAAATATCAAAACTTCAGTCCAAAGCCGAACGGCTTTTGCAGCAGGTCTATGCAAAGCTGACGCCGTGGCAAAAAGTGCAGGTTGCGCGCCACCCGCAACGGCCGCATTTTTCCGATTACCTGGCCGAGATGATCGAAGAATGGACGCCCCTTGCTGGCGACCGGATGTTTGGCGAGGATGCAGCAATTATCGGGGGTCTCGGACGGTTTCGCGGGCGCTCCGTCGTCGTGATGGGCCATGAAAAAGGGTCAGACACGGATTCCCGCGTGCAGCATAATTTCGGCATGGCGCGACCCGAAGGCTATCGGAAGGCGCAGCGTCTTTTCCAGATGGCAGACCGCTTTAAACTGCCGGTGCTTAGCCTTGTCGATACGCCGGGTGCCTATCCGGGCGTGGATGCGGAAGAGCGCGGCCAGGCCGAGGCCATCGCGCGCAGCATTGAAGCGGGCCTCAATTTGCGCGTGCCTTTTATCAGCGTCGTGATCGGTGAGGGCGGGTCCGGTGGTGCCATTGCGATCGCCGGTGCCGACACGGTCTTGATGTTGGAACATTCCATTTATTCGGTGATTTCCCCGGAAGGCTGTGCCTCCATTCTCTGGCGCAACGGCGAAGAGGCAAAGACGGCATCGGAAGCCTTGCGGCTTACCGCTCAGGACCTTTTTGAATTTGGCCTGATCGACAAAATCGTGCGCGAGCCCGTTGGTGGGGCGCATCGTCAGCAACGTCAGGTCATCAATGCGGTGGGCAATGCGATCGCAAAAGAATTGGAAGCCCTAACGGCCATCGAAGGCGGTGTTCTTCTTGCGCGTCGCCGCGAAAAATTTCTAGCGATGGGGAAAAAAGGCCTCGATTGATTCTCTGCAGGGTTGCCTGCCTGCAGGTTTGCCTGCGTGCAGGTTCTTTCGCATGCATTGATTTTAAAATCAGGCGTTGCGTCCGTGGCAGTGCTTGTATTTCCGCCCCGATCCACATGGGCAGGCGGCGTTTCGCGCCACCCGTCCCCAGGTTGCCGCATCGTTTGGATCGATGACGGCGGCGGCCTCGCGCCGACGGATGGGCGCGCCGGGGGGGGCGCCTGAAGGGGCGTT
>CAYTAE010000167.1:0-3733 GCA_964435655.1 uncultured Rhodospirillaceae bacterium | reverse complement strand
TGTCGGGTGGATCCTGATCGAAAAGATCACTCAATTTGGCTTTTTCCCCGGCCTGGCGGAAGGCGACCCTGCGGCCTTCCTGAGGGTCATTTTGGGTTCACTATGCTTAAGGAATCTTTAAAAGTGGCGTGAGCCTTGTCTCTGATGCCGCTTTGCTTGCCTTTCAGACAGGGCACGTGCTGAATAGAAGAAACTCTGACCAGACTGCGTGAAAAAATTTCATGAAGCTGCTTTCCGTTAATCTTTCATTGCCACAAACGGTCGAATATCTTGGCAAGACCGTTGCGACGGGCATTTTTAAAAAGCCCGTTGAAGGCCGTGTTCCGCTCCATGCGGGAAACCTGAAAGGGGACGGCCAGGCTGACCGCAAAAATCACGGCGGGGCATGCAAGGCGGTTTACGTTTATCCCTTCGAACATTATGCCGTCTGGGCGCACGAACTTGCGCGCGAGGGCTTTGCGCCCGGCCAGTTTGGAGAGAATTTCACCGTTGAGGGCATGCTTGAGAGCCGAATCCAGATCGGTGATCAATTCCAGATCGGTGACGCGGCAATCGAAGTTACACAACCCCGTGTGCCATGCTTCAAACTCGCCATGAAGATGGGACAGGAAGACTTTCCAAAGCGCTTTCTTTCCTCTGACCGTACGGGTTTTTACTGCCGTGTTCTTAAAGAGGGCGAGGTCGGAGCCGGGGATGCCATCCTGCGCGTCGCAACGGACCCCCAGGGGGTAAGTGTGCAGGCGATCAACCGCCTTATGTTCCGGGAAAAGGACGATTTGGAAGGGGCCATGCGGGCCCTTCACCTGCCGGCACTTTCACCGGGCTGGCGAACCGTTTTTGAAAAGCGCCTGTTGGCGGCGGGGGTTTCGCCATCGAGTTTTCCCGAGCCATATGCCACCGGGTCGGATTGCGGCGAGGGCCTTTAGGCGGTCGCCATGCCGGCCGGGAGCCAATCGGGGGGGCTTAGGCGTCCTTTGCAGGCGGCGTGTCTAGAAGGGCCGCGCCACCTTCGGCAGCGGCACGATTTTCTGCCTGGATGCGCTCATAGATTTCCTTGCGGAGCACGGTTGCGCTGGCAGGAAACTCGAAGCCAAGTTTAACCGATTTGCCTCGGACTTCGATGACCGTCACTTCAATGCCATCGTTGATGATGACCGATTCGCCAATTTTCCTGGTCAAATATAGCATGCCTTGCATCCCACCTATTGGCTGTGCGCCCGGAAAGGGGGGCGAAACCCGCCTTTTCTCTGAGCCGCTTTCTTCATTTTTACGCTTTCTTAATATAGACGCGCAAGACTCGAGACCGTCGCCGTCGATTCCTCAACCCGCTTGAAACGATCGGCCCTCCATGGATATGAAGAAAATGCCTTTGTTGGCAACGTTAAGTGGCCGCATGGCGTGGCTGAACGCACGTCAGCAGGTTCTGGCCGAAAATATCGCAAATGCGGATACCCCCGGCTATACCCCGCGTGACCTCAAACCTGCAAATTTTCGTGATCTTGTGCGCAGCGAAGGGGCGAAGCTCGCGCCACGGGCGACGGATGCTTCCCACCTTCGAGGGACGACGGGTGGCAATCGTTTTGCCCCACAAGAACAAAAAGGAACCTATGAAACGACCTTGGATGGCAACGCCGTTGTCTTGGAAGAACAGTTGATGAAGGTGACGAAGACGGCGGGCGATTATCAGACGGCGACCAATCTTTACCGCCGCTATCTCGCGATGTTCCGAACAGCAATCGGACATAATTAGGAAAAGGAAATTCTCGGTGGACCTTATTAAAGCCATGAAAATTTCCGCGGCGGGCATGAAAGCCCAGGGCGCGCGGTTGCGGACCATTTCTGAAAATATTGCGAACGCCGATTCTTTGCCGACCGCACCCGGAGAGAAGCCCTACCTTCGCAAGGTTGTGACTTTCAAAAACGAGCTTGACCGCAACCTTGGTGCCGAATTGGTAAAAGTTGATAGCGTAAGGCCCGTGGAAACGGGTCTCCAGCAACGTTTCGAACCGACGCATCCAGCCGCGAACAAGGACGGCTATGTCGATATTCCAAATGTGAATTCACTGGTTGAAATGATGGACATGCGCGAGGCGCAGCGAAGTTATGAGGCGAATCTCAGTGTTATTGAGGTATCGAAGTCGATGATCCAGGGAACAATTGGCCTGCTGCAACGCTAGGCAAGCTGGTTTGAAGAAAAACTTTAGGGGAATGCTATGACGTTGAAAGCCATCGAAGCGGTCGCGGCTTATGCAAATACGGCCACCACTGGGAAACCGCCTGTGGCTGAGGCTTCCGGCAGTGGATCGAAAGCAAGTTTTGCGGATTTTGTGCAAAACGCCACGGAGGCCACCGTTGACAACTTGCGAAAAGGCGAGGAAATGACGCTGAAATCCGTAACCGGTGAAGCCGAACTCGTCGATGTTGTAACGGCAGTTACGAATGCTGAACTTACCTTGCAGACTGTCGTCGCCGTCCGTGACCGGGTTGTGCAGGCGTATCAAGACATCATCAAGATGCCAATCTAGGCCGGGCTGATGCCGGAAGGAGTGGTGCTTGAGATTGCCCGTGAGGCAGTTTGGGTGACGATTAAGTTGTCGGCACCAGTCATGCTTGTTGCGCTTATTGTCGGGTTAAGCATTTCGCTTTTTCAGGCATTGACGCAGATTCAGGAAATGACGCTGTCCTTCGTGCCTAAAATTCTTGCGATTTTCTTTTCGCTTCTTCTGTTCATGCCGTTTATGGCGTCCACGCTTTCCACCTTTACGAGTCGGCTGATGGGTCACATTGCTGGTTCGGGTTAACGCCGAATGTTGGCTGAGCTCCTTTCCTTTAATCTTTTCGCCTTGTTCCTTGTTTTTGCCCGCGTCGGTGCGGCAATGATGTTGCTGCCCGGCTTCGGAGAGGCCTATGTCGCGCCGCGCGCCCGGTTAATCATCGCACTTGCGATTGCCGTCATCGTGGCGCCGCTTATCGCAAACGAGCTCCCAACGCTTCCAGACAGTCCGTTGGAATTGCTTTTAATTCTTACCGGTGAAATTGGCATTGGACTCTTTTTCGGGGCCTTGGGGCGGATTTTTCTGGCGGGGCTTTTCATTGCCGGGATGCTGATTTCCTATCAGATCGGCCTTGCAAACGCATTTGTCTACGACCCCACGGCGGCGCAACAGGGGTCCATCGTCGGGAATTTTCTTACGACAACGGGTTTGCTGTTGTTGTTTGTTACGAATCTGCACCACCTCACGCTTAGCTCTATTATTCAGAGTTACGGCTTGTTTGGGGCAGGCAAGTTGCCGCCCATAGATGATTTTGCCTATACGATGCTGGGAGCAGTTTCCCAAAGCTTTGTTTTGGCGATGGAGATTGCCGCGCCCTTCTTCGTTATCGGCATGGTCTTTTATCTGGGCCTGGGTCTTCTTGGTCGATTGATGCCTCAGGTACAGGTCTTTTTCATCGCGATGCCGGTACAGATCGGGATTGGCTTTTTAGTTCTTGCGTTGACGGTGATAGCGGCCATTGGCTGGTTCTTAGGGCAGTTCCGGGAAGGTTTTTTCAGTGTCTTTGGGGTGGGCTAGGGATGGCAGACCAAACTGAAGATTCGCAAAAAACAGAAGAACCAACACACAAGAAGCTGGAAGATGCCCGCAAGAAGGGGCAAGCCGTCAATTCGCGCGAGGTCAACCACTGGTTCATGATTCTTGGCCTGACCGTCCTGGTGCTGGTTTTCGCAAGCGAA
>CAYTAE010000166.1:0-3783 GCA_964435655.1 uncultured Rhodospirillaceae bacterium | reverse complement strand
GCGTTTCCGGAAAACATCCGGAAATAAAAATCATGTTGATCACCGGTTTTGCCGCCGTCTCGGTGCGTGCCAAGGAAACGTTGGGCACCAAGACGAAGGTGCTTTCGAAGCCGTTTCATCTGAAGGACCTGATCGAGGAGGTCGAGACGGTTCTCGCCGCCTGAGAGGTCCGGGAGAGAGCTTGCAAAGCGGTTGCGTTCCGTCATAATCGCCCGCGCCAGAAGCGTGAGACGCGCTTTTAGCACGCTATCAAGGGCGGTTAGCTCAGCGGGAGAGCGCTGCGTTGACATCGCAGAGGTCACTGGTTCAATCCCAGTACCGCCCACCATTCCCCCGGCCATTCCCGATGATGGACCCCGCGTTACAGCCCGGCGTTTTCGATCAGCAGTCTGGCCGTGTGCTTTGCCTGTTTCGCGGCGCCGCGTTCGCCCGCGACATGGGCCATGACGATGGCCCCTTCCATTAGCAGCATCAATCCGGCGGCCAGCTCCCGGGGGGAGGACGCCCCGGCGCGGGCGGCAAGTTCGCGCAGATATTTTAATATCCGATGTTTGTGTTCGCCTGCGGCAACGTAGATCGGGTCCTGGGGTGTGGCATATTCGGCGGCGGCGTTGATAAACATGCAGCCGGAAAAATCGCCCTCGTCGAACCATTCGTCCAGCGCGTCGAAGACGGCCAGCAATTGCGCCTTCGGTGAGCTGGCCAGCGCGTCCACCCGATGGGCAAGGCGCTTGCGAAAGGCCAGGTCGCGATGTTGAAGCGCGGCGAGGATCAGCGCGTCCTTCGATTTGAAATGTTTGTAGAGGGTCATCTTGGCGACGCCGGACTGAGCCAGGATGCGGTCGATCCCGGTCGCGTGGTAGCCGTCCTGGTTGAAAAGTTTCAACGCGGTCTCGATCAGGGTGTCGCGGCGACTTGGTGCCATGAGGAGCTCCTTTCCCCCATCTATATATACCATTCTGTCTAGTTTCAAGGGGCTTGCCGGGTAGGTCGCCAGGAAACGCGCCGGGCCTAGGGGGATCGATGCTTTAAGTCGTCTTGGGTCTTTCCTATTATGGGGCTTGACAAAACAGACAAGTCTGTCTATTTCTGCAATTACGGACCCTGGCTCCGGCCGTGTTCGTGGAAGACCCAATCCATTGGCCCTTTCGGAAAACACCCTTTCGCAGAGGCCCCATGTTTCGGAGAAAACACATGTCCAATTTTTCCCACGCTACCCGGCAGGCCTTTTGGGCGCCTCTTGCTTTGGCCCTGGCGGTTTTTCTTGTCTTGCCCTTTTCGATCGCGCGGGCCGAAACCGAGACGGCCCGGCGGGTCGTCTCGGATGTGCCCGTGACACGCACGCTCCATAAAAAGATCGACGTGGCGGGGGTTGAAATTTTTTACCGCGAGGCAGGCCCAAAAGGGGCCCCGGTGGTGTTGTTGCTGCACGGGTTTCCAACGTCTTCCCATATGTTTCGCAACCTCATTCCGGCTCTTGCCGGTCGCTATCATGTCATCGCGCCGGATTATCCGGGCTTCGGCAACAGCGACATGCCGCCGGTGACGGCCTTTGATTACAGCTTTGATAATCTGGCGAACGTCGTTGAAGCCTTTACCGAGAAGCTTGGCCTTGAACGCTATAGCCTCTACGTCATGGATTACGGCGCGCCGGTCGGCTATCGCCTGGCCACCCGCCATCCCGAGCGCGTCGAAGCCCTGATCGTTCAAAACGGCAATGCCTATGCGGAGGGCCTGCGCGAATTTTGGGATCCGTTCCGGGCCTATTGGAAGGACCGCAACGCCGAAACGACAAAGCCGCTGGCAGGCTTTCTGAACACCGAGGTGACGAAGTGGCAATACACCCACGGCACCCGCCACCCGGAAACGGTCAGCCCGGACAATTGGGTGATCGATCAGGCATTGCTGGACCGGGCAGGCAATCAGGCGGTGCAATTGCAGCTCTTCTACGATTATGGCTCGAATCCGCCGCTCTACCCGGCATGGCAGGCCTATTTTCGTAAGCACCAGCCGCCCACCCTGGTGGTCTGGGGCAAGAATGATTTCATCTTTCCCGCAGAAGGCGCGCACCCTTACAAGCGGGATTTGAAAACGATCGAATTTCACCTTCTCGACACCGGCCATTTTGCCCTTGAGGAGGATGGCCTGGTGATTGCGGCCCATATCCGCCGTTTTCTTAAGGCGCATCTTCAGGCCCAGCTTCCCTAAAGACGGCCCTTGCCCCCCCCCGCCCGGTGACCGTGCTGCAAAGCTCGGTTGCCGGGCATTTTCGTGATGTGTCGGTGATTTAACGCGAATTTAAGCCTTCTTGTTGCAGACTGCCGGACCCCATCGCATGTCTGGTACCGGGCAGAACAGGGGGAGGAAACGTGTCACTCGCAGCTGCATTTCGGCTTTTTGGTCAGGGGAGAGATATTCTCTCGCCTGCACCGTCGCGGCTGCGTGCCTGGTGGCAGGGCCAGGCATTGCAACCGCTACCGCAGGCGGACGTTTCTGTGGAAAGCGCCGAGGAAATCCACCGTCCGGACCTTGAAAGCGCAAGCCGTGCCGAAGTCGTGCCGAATCCGTGGTCGCAGGAACGCCTGGCGCTTCTTGCCGAATTGTGGGGGCCGGGCTTTACGTCGCCGGGTGGTGAGGAATTTGCAATCGAACTTATTAAACCGCTGGCGCCGACGCCGGCGATGAGCCTGCTTAATCTCGACGCGCATCTTGGCGGCAACGCGCGCACGATCGCCAATGTTTACCAAATGTGGGTGAACGCCTTTGAGCCTGACGAAAGCCTCGCCAGGATCGGCATGGAAATGTCTGAAAGAGAAGGGATGGTGAAGCGCGCGCCGGTTGAGTTTTGCGATCGCGAGGCCGTTGGCGAGCGTCTGACCCAAGGTAAGCGCCAGTACGATTGCGTCCTTTCAAAAGAGGGGTTTTATCGTGTCGAAAACAAGGACGCCCTTTTTGAAACTATCTACAAGCATATGAAGCAGAACGGTCAGTTTCTTTTTACGGATTATGTCCTGCCGGAGGATGGCGAGGTTCACCCCGAGGCGATGGCTGCGCTGACTTCGGAAAAGGGTGCGCCACATCTATGGACCGTCAAACAGACCTTGGAATCCATCCATCGATTTGAGTTTGAGGTGCACATCTCCGAAGACATGACGAATCGCTATCGGAAGATGATTGTGTGCGCCTGGGAAAATTACCTGGGGCATTTGAAGCGGCACCCGCAGCTGACCCCGGCCATGGGAGAAGCCCTTCTCCGGGAGGTGGAAATCTGGGTCCGCCGGGTGCTGGCCTTTGACTGCGGCGGGCTTCATATCCACCGTATCCATGTCGTCAAGCGGGCTTTGGGTGACTGCTGATAGCCGGGCTGGGCCGATATGCGGACGGGCGCGGTGAAAACCAGACCCGGCACCGGACCCGGCAATTGACAGAGCGGCCCACCCTTTCTATGGTGGCCGCGATTTTTGAATTTCTCAATCTAGAGCGGCGCGACAGAACGATGAAAGTTGTGAATTCTCTCAAGACGGTAAAGAACCGACACAAGGATTGCCGCCTTGTTCGTCGGCGCGGTCGCGTCTATGTCATTAACCGCCGCAATCCGCGTTTCAAGGCCCGCCAGGGCTAACCCGCCAGGGTTACCCCGTCACGGGTGGACCCCGCCCTCTTCTTCTTTTCCGGTATTTTCCTGGCCCGTCCTTCATCAGGACGGCCTCCTGCATTTGCCGCCCTTTGGCCTCCTGCATTTGCCGCCCTTTGGCCTCCTGCATTTGCCGCCCTTTGGCCTCC
>CAYTAE010000165.1:0-3819 GCA_964435655.1 uncultured Rhodospirillaceae bacterium | reverse complement strand
CCAGGAAGCCTGCCGTGCCGTTGTCGAGGCCGAAATTCTGGCCTTCGGCTATCGCATCTATGGCTGGCGGCAGGTGCCGATTGATGCGTCCATCATCGGCGAAAAAGCAAACGCGTCGCGCCCGGAGATCGAACAGATCATGATCGCCAATTCACGCGGCGTCGACAACGATCAGTTTGAACTGGACCTCTATGTCATTCGCCGCAAAATCGAAAAACGCGTGCTGGAAGAAGAGCACATCAACGACTTTTATTTCTGCTCACTTTCCTGCCGGTCGATTATTTACAAAGGCATGTTCCTGGCCGAGCAGCTAACGAATTTTTACCCCGATTTGCTTGATGAGCGTTTCGTTTCGCGCTTTGCGATCTACCATCAACGCTATTCGACAAACACGTTTCCAACCTGGCCGCTCGCACAGCCTTTTCGCATGCTTGCCCACAATGGCGAGATCAATACGTTGCGCGGAAACGTCAACTGGATGCGCGTTCACGAAGCGCGCATGCAATCCGACCGCTTTGACAAACATATCGAAGACCTAAAGCCGGTCGTCCCACCGGGAAGCTCGGATTCGGCTGCCCTGGACGCCGTCTTTGAGCTGCTGGTTCGAGCCGGACGGACGGCGCCGCTCGCAAAAATCGTGATGATCCCGGATTCATGGTCGAACAAAACAATCCTGCCGCAAAAACATCAAGAATTTTTCCACTACTGCAACTGCATCGCCGAACCGTGGGATGGACCGGCGGCCGTTACGGCAACGGATGGACGGTGGGTCATTGCGGGCATGGACCGAAATGGCCTTCGCCCGCTGCGCTACACGATTACCGGCGATGGCCTGCTGATCGTCGGGTCCGAGGCCGGCATGGTGTGGGCGGATGAATCTGAAATTGTGGAAAAGGGACGCGTTGGCCCCGGCCAGATCATTGGCATCAATCTGGACGAAGGGCGCTTCTATCATGATGGCGAACTGCGCGACATGCTGGCGGCCGAACATCCCTATGGAAAGTGGCTGAAAGGCATCACCAAATCCGACACCCTGACCAAAGGCGCGTCGCCTGAAAAAAGCACCTACACAGGTGAGGCGTTGCGCACTCACCAAATCGTCTTTGGTTTTACCCTGGAAGAGATTGAACTTCTGCTTCACCCCATGGCCGAAGACGCAAAAGAAGCGACCGGCTCCATGGGCGACGACGCCCCCCTTGCCGTACTTTCCGACCACTATCGGGGGCTGCACCATTATTTCCGGCAACGCTTCAGCCAGGTCACCAACCCACCAATCGACAGCTTGCGCGAACGCCGGGTCATGGGCCTGAAGACACGGCTTGGTAATCTGGGAAACCTGCTGGAGGCCAGCGAAGAGCAAACCAAGCATCTGGAACTTGAATCGCCCATCTTGTCCAACACCGAATTTGAAGCCGTCCGTGCTCATGTGGGAAAGGACGCCATCGAAATCGACTGCACCTTCCCGATCCATGACGGCGAAAATGCGCTGCAGAACGCGTTGACGCGCATCCGCCAGGAAACGGAAGATGCCGTACGCGGTGGCATCGTTCACGTGATCCTGAGCGACCAGAATGTCGGGCCGGAACACGCCGCCATTCCGATGATTCTTGCCACCGGCGCGGTACACACCCATCTCGTCAATCAGCAGCTGCGTTCTTTTACGTCCCTGAACGTGCGATCTGGTGAGTGCCTGGACGTCCATTATTTTGCCGTTTTGATTGGCGTCGGCGCGACCACGGTCAACGCCTATCTTGCCCTTGAGACAATCGCAGACCGCCACCGCCGGGGCCTGTTTCCAGGTCAGACGCTGGAAGAATGCCTTGCCCATTACACAACCGCCGTGGGCAATGGGCTGCTCAAAGTCATGTCAAAGATGGGCATCTCGGTCGTCGCGTCTTACCGCGGCGGCTACAATTTCGAAGCGGTTGGATTGTCGCGTGCGCTGGTCGCGGAATTTTTCCCCAGCATGACGTCGCGCATTTCCGGCATCGGACTTTCCGGCATTCAGGCAAAGGCGCTTTTTCTCCATCGTCGCGCCTATGAAGAAGAAACCATTGCCCTTCCCATCGGCGGGTCCTACAGCGTTCGCCATGGCGGCGAAGCCCACGCCGTTACCGGCAACCTCATTCATGTACTGCAAACAGCCGTCGCCACGGATGCCTACAGCACCTACAAAAAATACAGCGAGGGCTTGCGCCACCAGCCGCCCATTCAGTTGCGTGATCTTCTGGATTTCAAGCCGACCGGACAGTCGATCCCCGTCGAAGAAGTCGAATCGATCACAGACATTCGCAAACGCTTTGGAACCGGCAGCATGTCCCACGGTGCGCTGTCACGCGAAGCCCATGAAACTCTTGCCATCGCCATGAACCGGATCGGCGGTGCCTCGTGCAGCGGTGAGGGCGGTGAAGACCCGGCGCGCTCGCAATCGCTGCCCAATGGCGACAATGCAAATTCCGTTATCAAACAGATCGCCTCGGCCCGCTTTGGTGTTACGGCGGAATATTTAAACAATTGCGACGAGATCGAAATCAAGATCGCCCAGGGGGCAAAACCGGGCGAAGGCGGGCAGCTTCCGGGCTTTAAAGTGACGGAAGAAATTGCCTTGCTGCGGCATTCCACCCCGGGCGTCACGCTGATCTCGCCACCGCCACATCATGACATCTATTCGATCGAAGATTTGGCACAGCTCATCTACGACCTGAAACAAATCAACCCCCATGCCCGGGTTTGCGTGAAACTGGTGGCCGAGGATGGCATCGGCACAATCGCCGCAGGCGTCGCCAAGGCAAAAGCGGACGTCATCCTGATTTCCGGCCATTGCGGCGGCACCGGTGCCAGCCCGCAGACCAGCATCAAATATGCCGGCATCCCCTGGGAAATGGGGTTGAGCGAGGTCAACCAGGTGCTGACGCTCAACCGGTTGCGACATCGCGTGCGCCTGCGCGCCGACGGCGGCATTCGCACCGGCCGCGACGTCGTGATTGCAGCCATGATGGGCGCGGAAGAATTCGGCGTCGGCACCACGTCGCTGATTGCCATGGGCTGCATCATGGTCCGCCAATGCCACAGCAACACCTGCCCGGTCGGCATCTGCACCCAGGATGAGGCCATGCGCAACAAATTCGAAGGCACGCCGGAAAAGATCGTCAATCTGTTCAGCTTTATCGCCGAAGAAGTGCGCGAAATTCTGGCCTCTCTCGGCATGCGCTCCCTTGAGGAAGTCGTCGGACGCACGGATTTGCTGGCCCAGGTCAGCCGCGGCAGCGCCCATCTCGACGACCTCGATCTCAACCCGCTCCTCACCCAGCCGGACCCGGGCGAATTTCCGCGCCACTGCTCCCTTGAAGGCCGCAACGAAGTGCCGGACACGTTGGATGCACGCATGGTTCAGGATGCCCACGCGGCGCTGGAAAAATCAGGCAAGGTTCAACTCGCCTACAACATTCGCAACACTCAACGCGCCATCGGCACCCGGCTGTCCTCGATGATCACGCGGCGCTATGGCATGGCGGGCCTGGCCGAAGACCACATCACCGTGCGCATGCGCGGTACGGCGGGCCAGTCCCTCGGCGCCTTCGCCGTCAAGGGCCTGAAGCTGGAAGTGTTTGGCGATGCAAACGACTATGTCGGCAAAGGCCTTTCCGGTGGCACCATCGTCGTACGCCCACTGACCGCCTCGCCTCTGGTGACGAACGAAAACACCATCATCGGCAACACGGTTCTTTACGGCGCCACCAGTGGCCGATTGTTCGCCGCCGGCCAGGCGGGCGAACGCTTTGCCGTTCGTAACTCCGGCGCCGAGACGGTCATCGAGGG
>CAYTAE010000164.1:0-3821 GCA_964435655.1 uncultured Rhodospirillaceae bacterium | reverse complement strand
CTGCATTTGACACGGGTGGCCTCAATCCAGACGGACTTGCCTCAACCGAACCGAACCCAACCCGACGGAACTCGCCCCGATCCGATCCGCCTTGAAATGTTCAGCAATCTTTTCATGTCGATTGCCGAACAGATGGGCGAAACCCTGGCCAAGACCGCCCATTCGGTGAACATCAAGGAACGGCTCGACTTCTCCTGCGCCATTTTCGATGGCCAGGGGGATCTGATTGCCAACGCGCCGCACATTCCGGTTCACCTGGGTTCGATGGGCGAAAGCGTGCGTGCCGTACACAAAGCCTTTGCAGGCGACATGTGCGCGGGCGACGTGTTTGCTTCAAACGCGCCCTATGACGGCGGCACGCATCTGCCGGACATTACCGTGGTAACGCCGGTCTTCGACAAAGATGGAACCCACCTGCTTTTCACCGTCGCCGCCAGGGGGCATCACGCCGACATTGGCGGGATAACGCCAGGATCGATGCCGCCGATGAGCCGCCGCATCGAGGAAGAAGGCGTCCTTCTCGAAAACATCCGCCTCGTGCGCGAAGGCCGCTTTTGTGAAGATCGCGTGCGTGCTTGTCTTGATTGTGGGCCTTATCCGGCACGCAACCCCAACCAGAATCTAAGCGATTTGCGTGCGCAGGTGGCGGCGAATGCAAAGGGGGTTGAGGAACTGCGCAAGCTTGTTGCCCATTTTGGGCGCGAGGTCGTTGTGGCTTATATGGGCCATGTCCAGGCCAATGCCGAGGCGGCCATCCGCAGCGTTCTGGCGGGTCTGAAAGACGGCCGCTTTGTTTGCGAGATGGACGATGGCAGCAAGGTCGCCGTTGCGGTGACGGTGGACCGGCGCGCCTGTCGGGCAAGGATTGATTTTACCGGCACCTCGGCCCAGCGGCCGAACAATCGAAACGCGCCAAAAGCGATTGCGCGCGCTGTCGTGCTTTATGTCTTTCGCACCCTTGTTGCCGAAGACATTCCCCTGAACGCGGGCTGTTTGCGCCCTCTGGACATTGTAATCCCGGAAGGGTCGATGCTGAACCCGCGCCATCCGGCTGCCGTTGTTGCTGGCAATGTGGAAACGTCCCAATGCATTGCCGATGCGCTTTATGGGGCGCTGGGTGTGCTGGCGGCGTCCCAGGGGACGATGAACAACTTCACCTTCGGCGACGCGCATCGACAATATTACGAAACAATTGCCGGTGGTGCCGGTGCGGGGTTGGGTTTTGATGGCGCTGACGCCGTGCAAACCCACATGACAAATTCCCGCTTAACCGACCCGGAAGTTCTGGAATGGCGATACCCGGTTGTGGTCGAGTTTTTCGCGATCCGGCGCGGCAGTGGCGGCGACGGCCTTCACCACGGTGGCGATGGCGTTCGTCGTGCCATTCGTTTTTGCGAAAGGATGACGGCGGCGATGCTTTCCGGTCGCCGGAACATGGCCCCCCATGGCCTTGCCGGTGGCGGCGATGGCCGGGTGGGGGCGAACTGGATCGAACGGGCAGATGGCCGCATCGAACCTTTGCCAGGGACGGTCGAGGTCACGATGGCGCCCGGCGATGTCTTTGTCATCGAGACGCCGGGCGGCGGTGGATTTGGACGCAAGGCCTAATCTGCGGCCGGACGTTGGAAAGAATCGGCCAAAAAACCCTGAAATCCTGCGGTTTTTAAACATTGCAAAAAAATCATGTTGCCGTCATCCCACGGCAAGGTGGGGTGGCTTAAAAACCAGACTGCAAACACAGAAGACAGATCCCTCGCATCGGAGTTTTCCCTAAATGCTTCGATGTAAAGCCCGACGCGAATGACACTTCGCGGAGGTTTCCGGGTTCTCACCTCGGCTCCCTTCTGACCGGCCGTGGATTCGAGGGCTGATGGATCCGGAAGGGCGGCTCGTGAACTCCCTCACGAGCCGCCTTTATTTTGAACCCCTTCTTTTACGGCTTTATGCGTCTTCGGGCGGGCGCTTGTTCGCCTGGTCTTCGTTTTCCAGGAAGCGCGGGAAGGTGAGGGTGACGCGCAGGCCCGGCGCGTTGTCGTCAAGCTCAAGGGTGGCCCGATGCAGCTTTGCCACCGCCGCGACAAGGCTCAACCCCAGGCCGGTGCCGGGGGTTGTTATGTTTTTTTCCAGCCGGACGAAGCGTTGCAGCACGCGTGCGCGATCCGCTTCTGGAATGCCGTCGCCGCTGTCTTCAAGAACAAAACAGATCTCTTTCGGCGCCGCCGTGACGTTCAGACGGATTGTGCCGCCGGCAGGCGTGTATTTGATGGCATTGTCGAAAAGGTTCGAGAATGCCCGAGCTAGAGTCTGGCGGCTGGCAAGCACCGGCGCGGTTTCGGTGAGGGCGGCTTCCAGGTGAAGCTGTTGCTCGTTTGCCATTGGCTCATAAAGCTCAAGCAGTTCTTCGGCAAGATCGGTCAGGTTCAGCGGCGCCATCTCAAGGCGCATCGCGTCCGCCTCGACACGCGCGATGTCGATCAAGGCATCAAAGGTTGCGCGAATGTAATCGGTTTCGTTGATGGCCCCTTTCAGGGCGGCTCGATAGGCGTTCATGTCCGGCGCGCCACGAAGCGTCATCTCGATCCGATTTTTCAGACGGGTCAGCGGGGCGCCAAGATCATGGGCGATGCTGTCCGTTACGGCGCGCATGCCAAGCAACAATTGTTCGATCTGATCGAACATTTCGTTCAGATTCGAGGAAAGCCGGTCAAACTCGTCGTCGGTTCCGCGCACGGCGACACGCTTTGTCAAATCGCCGTCAATAATCTGCCGGCTGGTTTTGGCAATCTGTTCGACACGGCGCAGCATCTGCCGGCTTAAAAGCAGGCCGCTGACAAAGGCCAGCAGGGTCATAAGAAAAACCGACAGGGCAACCGTCGCCCGCATCACTTCCCGAAAGCGTTCACGCTCGCCGATGTCGCGACCGACCAGCGCGTGATAGCCGTTCGACAGATCGATAATCCGCGCCCGCATCTGGCGGGATATTTTTTCCTCACCCTCGCCACGGCTGATGCGGAAATGGATCCATTCGCTGCCCTCCGGTGGCGCAAGGGGCAGGATGGCCGCCTCGTCGGTGTCGGCGGGCGTGGTGGTGTCGGCGGGCCAGGCGCTTAAATTTCCGGTGATCCGTTCGTAGCGATGGTTCACCAGAAGATAGACCGCGCCCGGTGCCTTCAGGTTCACGGACCGGTGCTGAATGACATTGGCGATTCCGCGCAGGCCAAGAAGGCTGTATTGCTCGACAAGCCCTTTCGTTTCTGCATCGATGACGTTGTTTGTTTCGGTGTCGATTGCCTCGATCGTTGCGTAATAGGTGAAGCCCAGAATGGCAAACATGGACAGCCCAAAGACAGTCATGTAAAGGACCGCCATTCGAAAGGCCGAGGTTCGAAACAGTCTAATCATTTGCACGAAGCAAATACCCCGCACCGCGAATCGTATGGATCATCGGTTTTCCAAAGTCCTTGTCGACTTTCTGACGAAGACGGCTTACCTGCGCGTCGATGACATTTGTATGAGGGTCGAAATGATAATCCCAGACCCCTTCCAGCAGCATCGTCCGGGTGACGACCTGGCTGGCGTGGCGCATCAGATATTCAAGCAGGCGAAATTCGCGCGGCTTCAGTTCAATCGCTTTGCCGGCCCGCTTGACCGTCCGGGCGATCATGTCCATTTCCAGATCGCCGACGTGAAGCCGGCTTTGTTCGCCCTCGCTATCCGTGCGCCGTAGCAGAACTTCGATCCGTGCCAGCAGTTCGGAAAAGGCGTAAGGCTTGGCAAGGTAATCATCGGCACCGGCTTTCAGGCCGCTGACGCGGTCGTCC
>CAYTAE010000163.1:750-3852 GCA_964435655.1 uncultured Rhodospirillaceae bacterium | reverse complement strand
GCCGGTCGCAGCGGCAGAACTGGCCGCAGGCACGGTTTTGGATGCGGTCAATTTGGAAAAACATCTTGAAGACCATTTCGAGGGGACGCGCCTTTCGGATCTTTTGCCCGAACGTTTTCAATGGCAGATCCGTGAAAAAGACCTTCGTATCAAGCTGGCCCACAGCAAGCCCCACCCCGGAGACGCGCGATTGGCGGCGGCGACGGCGCGAGCGCACGGGCGCCTTGCCATCGACCCGGCCAGCGGCCTGGTTTCCGGCTGGCAGGCGGGTGTGCCGTTTCCAGATGTGGTGCGCGGCGATGCCCAGGCCGCCTGGAAGGTGATGTGGAATCTGACCTATGGGCGGCCACGCGGTGATTCCCAGTTTTTTCCGCATGTGGCGACGGCACGGATTCATGGCGAACGGGGATTTGAGAAATTAAGTCGGCAAAAGATTTTTCGAGTCTTTCTGAAGGGACGCCTGACCTCTGAAGGGACGCCAGTATTGGGCGGCGGGCGGCTTTTTGAGAAAAGCCTTATCCTTGCCGAGGGACCGGACAACGTTTCCGACAACGGCACCTCTGACAGCGGCACCCCCGGTACCGGCGCCGTTCTTATCCGTTACGACACGGGCGAGGACGAATTTCTTATCACCTATTCCCATGAGGCAAAGAAAGTCGTTCGCTGGAAGGGCGGCTATTGGATGGACCAGCTCGGCATGACGGATTTTGTCGGCGACGATGTCTTTTTGTTCAATGCCTATCCGACCTGGTACGTGGATTTTAAAATTCTTGCGAAGAAAAAGGTTCTGGTTGTCGCAAACAGCGTGCATCCGTTCTGGAACCCGGACGGGGTGACGGCCCGCGAACAGCTTCCCGGCACCGATCTTGAAAACCCGCCTCATTGGAATCCGGTTGATGAATGGGAGCCGCGCGAGGTCTTTGTCATTGAAGCGACGCCGCCGGCGCTTCACCCTTATGGACGCAAGATTCTCTACATCGACGCGAAAAGTTGGATTCCCTATCTTGGCGAGTTCTATGCCCGAAGCGGGGCCTTCTGGAAGGCGAGCGTGTTGGGGTATCGCGCTTTTCCAATGGCCGACGACCCGGAACGGGCCATCGTCTGGCCGACATGGCAGACGATCATCGATTTTCGGCGAAATCACGCGACGGTCTTTATCACCGACGACCGGTTGCGCTTTAACCTTGCGATTGACCCGGCGAAGCTGAACCTTGATTCGATCAAGGACCGGTGCGCGTCCTGTCTGCCGGTTGAGTAGGGGCGTTTTCTAATTCCGCCATCCGTTGTTCCCTCATCGACTAGTTTTTCAGGTCGGGGAACCATTTGTGCACGTCGCTGTCATCGAAGAGAAGCTGTTGATGGTCGACTTTCCAAACGCCGTCTTCTTTGACAAGGTGGTAAAGCTCATGCTCGATGCTGCCTTCCTTGTTGAAAATATCCTTGGCATTTAGAATGTTTGGAACGATGGCTTTGTCCCCGTCAATTTTTGCAGGGTAAAGGGTGAATTTGATGACTTTGACGCTGGCGCTGGAATAAAGCTCTCGGGTGGCATCGGCCCATTCCTGCCTGGTTTTGCTATCTATAAAATCCCTTGAGATGTAATCGAAAGCTTCCTCGAACAAGTAATCCTGCAAGGCCGCGAGATGCTTCTCGACGGTCTCTTTCGGTCCCAATGGATCGGCCTGGCTCGTCGATGAGAGCAAGCCTCCAAACGTAAGACAGATGGCAACGATCACGATGCGTGCGATACGGCTCATGGTCTTTCTTCCTTTCGCAAGGTGGGCCTGTCTGAAATTCTAGGTCAATCGGCAGGGGCCTGAAAAGCCGTCTTAAAGGGGGATTTTCAGGGAAACCCGAGATTGCAGTCGCCTTGCTGTCTCTCTCTACCCTATAACAAATGAGGAAAGACAGACATCCGGAGGCGGATTGTGGGCGATGGCAAAGCTTTCAGCGGTTTTATGAACCGGCGCGGTTTTCTGAGAAAATTGACGCGGACGGCGTTTGCTTTTGGGGCATTTCGGTTGCTGGTTGCCGATGGGATGTCTGTGAAGGCCGCCACCGTTTCCCGGCATGGTTCGGCCTTTAGCGCGGCCTTTAGCGAAGAATTTCACTAATGGCAGACACACCACGCACCCAAGAAGCCTTGCTTAAACTTCTGGCGGACAATGCAAGCGGTGCGATCACGCCCCAGGTGCTTCGCGATATCTTGGTAAGCCTCGACCTGTATCCGCTGAACGTAAAACGTTTTGGCGCGAAGGGGGATGGCATTGCCGACGATACGGCGGCCATACAGGCGGCTCTGGCAGAGAGTCAGGTTTATCCTCCGGAACGCTTTTTGCCGGTCTATTTCCCGTCTGGGGATTATATGTGTCACGAGGTGGAATGGAACGGGCAAACGCCGCTTGTCGGTTTCGAAGTTGGCAACAGCCGCCTTATGTACAACGGCAAGGGTGGTCCGGGCAGTGCTGTCATTCGTTACGCGCATGACGAAGGGGCGACGCCGTGGGCGGGGTTTTCAAACCTTACGATCAGCGGGGCGGATATCTATTCTTCTTCCGCAAAAATCGCCGAACATTGTTATTTGCAAATAGGCCGGACAGGAACGGATTGGGGCGCAAAGTTCGAAAATCTTCATTTTCGAAATTGCTTTGGCAATGCCATCGATTTTGGTTCGGGAACGATTGTAAACATTCACATGAATCGCATTCGCTTTGATGCCATCGGTGGATTTTGCATTCGATTTTCCGCGGATGCCGGCCATGAGAGCCGCCCGGTGAGCATTCGTCAATTTACCTATGACAATACGCCGGCCCCGGATTTTTTTGTCTTCGCAGCAAAACTTCAGGGCCATTACGACGGGACGCAGTTTGGGAAAGGGTTTTTGCAGCTTGAAGATACAAATGGCGTCGCTTTCAACATCAGTGATGGGCGGATTGAGTTGAACAAGCCGCTGCGGCTGCATGATACGCGCAAGGCGATGGTTTTCGTCAATCAGACGATTCCTGGCGGCGAGACGACGATTCGCTTTGAGAACGTCCACGGTTATTTTCAGGCGACGGATGGCGGCGTCGGTATCTTTGCCAAGGAAGGGCGGACAAATTT
>CAYTAE010000163.1:0-740 GCA_964435655.1 uncultured Rhodospirillaceae bacterium | reverse complement strand
CTCTCTCCGCAACCTCCCCGCAAAGCACCGATGCGGCGGCCCTGTTTGAAGATTACCGTCAGAAAAAACGCATTGCGCGAATGGCCCATGAGGTCGCCTATCGGGCGAATGCGCAGCAGAGCCAGGGCATTTATTTGCAGACCGGCCAGGTGGAGATGCGGGATCGTCCTCCAGACCATACCGTCTACAATCTCTACAAACGTGGCGATGTGATCTTCGGGGAAAATGTGAAATCCGGAGGGCCTCTTGGATGGGTATGCACGAACCGGGACGCCCATTTGCGCGTGCCGGCTGGCCCCACCTATCGAGCCGCGGTTTCTGTGGTGGCGGGCAGCAACGAGGTTACGGTCATCGCGCCAAAGCAAATGCGCCAGTTCGTACCGGGGCTGGCGATTGCGTTGGTGGGTGCGGGGATGGGGGGTGCGCCCCTTGATACCTTTATTACGGAGGCAAGCGGAGAGCGTCCGGCCTTCACCGTCAACGACATGCCGGCAATGACGCTTGCTGCCACGGATGTGAAGGTGGCGGCGCCGCTTTTTGAGCCTTTCGGGATTGCTGGTGGCGTGGCGGCTTCGAGACAGCCGGACAGCCGGGCCAAGGACATCGAAGGCCTTGTTCGCGATTTCAATGCGCTGCTTGCCCATTTACGCAAGGCGAAATTGTTGAAGGAGTAGGCCGGATGAACGTCCGGCTGGACGTAGCCTAGGCGCTTTGCCTGTGGGGATTGGGCATTGCCACAA
>CAYTAE010000162.1:0-3861 GCA_964435655.1 uncultured Rhodospirillaceae bacterium | reverse complement strand
GGCATCTTCCCACCACCGGTGTGGGCAGTGACGAACCACCGGTTTAAGATACCGGCGCTCCTTTGATGTCGGACCTCAATTATAGAGGTGGCCTTTTTTTTTCAAGTGGAGCCTGGGAGAAAAGGGGAGGCCGGCGATTGGAGACGCAATGACCCTGGAGGAGTCAATTACAAGACCAGGGCTGGCCATACTCACGACACACCCAGAAGCGGTGAGGATGTTGTCTAGAGAACAAGGGCGGGGGGTAGATGCCCAAGGGAGCAACAAAGTGTGCAGGGCAGTAGGCCGTCCCTGGCTGGCGAGGTTGGCGCTTCACCAGTGTCTTTGCGAAAGCCGGTGGCCGAACAGATTTCCTGAAGGGCCAGGGCCAGTCCATCTGCCGCGTCACTGGTTTTTGCGGGCGTTGGGCTCAGAGTCGCGTGGGCCGTGCCCAAAACGACAAACCAAGCCATGCTGGCCAGGGCAAGGGTGCCACCAAATTTAAGGAAGTTCACGTGTCGCAGGTCAAAGTCCCCCTTCGGGGAAGGGATAACTCAAAGCATCGGGCGGCGCAAGGCGTCCCCTTTAGATGTGCGGCATGATAATACCGCATAGCTATCCCTCTCATATTTAACGAAATTTCGTTGACAGCGAAAATTTTGATGACATAATCCGCGCCCACGCATGAGGCGGAAAGCTTCAGGACATTCCTGAGGTCAGAACGCCCCGGATACGGGCTGGGATTAAGGAAAATCATGAAAACCTATTCGGCAAAGGCAAGTGACATCAACAGAAAGTGGATCGTGGTCGATGCCGAAGGCATCGTTCTCGGTCGCCTTGCCAGCGTGCTTGCCACTCGGCTTCGCGGCAAGCACAAGCCACTCTATACACCTCATGTCGATTGCGGCGACAACATCGTTGTGATCAATGCCGAGAAGGTGAAGCTTACCGGGCGCAAGCGCGAGGGCGAACGCTTCTACTGGCATACCGGCTATCCTGGTGGCATCAAGAGTCAGACTTTTGCCGAGCGGCTTGCGGGCAAGCGTCCAGAGCGCGTCCTTATGAAAGCGGTCCAGCGAATGATCCCGAAAGGGCCTCTTGGGCGGGCGCAAATGAAGAAGCTGTACGTTTATGCCGGTGAGGCGCATCCCCATGAGGCACAGAAGCCGGAGGCGCTTGACGTTGGGGCCATGCACATAAAGAACAAAAGGGCGTAACGCGCAATGTCAGAGGAAAAAAAGACCCTTGAGGATTTGGCCGAGCTTACCGGTGATGGCGGAACGTTGCCTGATGTGCCAGGCGCGTCGGACGTGGTGGCTTCATCCGCACCCGTTTACGAACAGAAACTGGATGCGCAGGGCAGGGCCTATGCGACGGGCAAGCGGAAGGACGCGGTTGCCCGGGTCTGGTTGAAGCCCGGATCAGGCAAGATTCTGGTCAACGGAAGAGATTTGGAAAAATACTTTGCCCGTCCGGTGCTGCGGATGATTGTTCATCAACCCTTCGTTGCTTCGAACCGGGTGGATAATTACGACATCAACTGCACGGTAAAGGGCGGTGGCCTTTCCGGTCAGGCCGGCGCGGTCCGCCATGGCATTAGCCGGGCGCTGACTTTCTACGACCCGGCGCTTCGCCCGGTGTTGAAGAAGGGCGGTTACCTGACCCGCGACAGCCGCACGGTCGAACGCAAGAAATACGGCCGACGCAAGGCACGTCGTAGCTTCCAGTTCTCGAAGCGCTAATTCCAGAGGAACCTTTTTTTTCAAGGGGACGCCTCACGGGGCGTCCCTTTTGTTATAGACTGTGGCAAGCGGAGGCATGCCATGAGTAAACACGCAAAAACGATACAGATCGCCATCCTTGGCGCCAGTGGTTACACCGGTGCTGAGTTGTTGCGCATACTTGTCCACCATCCCAGAGCTGCGATTGTCGCACTGACTGCCGATCGGCGGGCGGGGCAGGCGATTGAGTCCGTTTTCCCGCATCTGCGGGGGTTGGGGCTTCCCCAACTCGTGCGGATCGAAGACGTTGACTTCGAAGCTATCGATGTCGTTTTCTGCTGCCTTCCCCATGGCGCGACCCAAGAAACAGTGGCTGCCTTGCCGGAACATCTGAAAATTATCGACCTTTCTGCTGATTTCCGGATTGCCGATCCGGCAACTTACACAGAATGGTATGGCAAGCCGCATCAGGCAGAGACGTTGCAGAAGGAGGCCGTCTACGGGCTGACGGAGCTTGCTCGCGAGGCGATTGCCAAGGCGCGGCTCATCGCCTGCCCGGGCTGTTATCCGACATCTGCCCTGTTGCCGTTGGTGCCGCTTTTGGAAGCAGGGCTGATTCTGGCCGAGGACATCGTCATCGATTCGAAATCCGGCGTGACTGGAGCGGGTCGCGCGCCCAAAGAGGAAGGCCTTTATGCCGAAGTGGCGGAAGGCATCCACGCCTATGGCGTCGGGCAGCATCGGCACGCCCCGGAGATTGAGCAGGGTCTTAGCCGGGCGGCAAATGTGGATGTGACGGTTTCTTTTACACCGCATCTCGTGCCGATGAACCGGGGTATCCTTTCAACAATCTATGTGCGGCTTGCAAAAAATGCGGGCGCGGACGGCCTTCGGGCGGCATTGGCGGCGCGTTACGAAAAAGAAACCTTTGTCCAGATCGTTCCGGACGGCGTTTTGCCGGCAACCCGGCATGTGCGGGGATCGAATGTTTGTCGGATCGGTGTTTTTCCGGATCGGCAGCCGGGCCGGGCAATCCTTGTTTCAACCCTGGACAATTTGGTGAAGGGGGCTTCCGGACAAGCGGTGCAGAATTTCAACTTGCTTGCCGGGATTTTGGAAAGCACGGGCCTTGAACAGGCACCAATTTTCCCATAACTTCCTGATATCAGGATATTTTTGCTATGACCGGATGTGTGCTGCCTTATCGCAATCGCCTGCCAAAAATTGCCGGTGATGTGTTCATTGCACCGACGGCATCGGTCATTGGCAATGTCGAAATCGGTTCGCGTTCCAGCATCTGGTTCGGCACCGTGGTTCGCGGCGATGTCAACGAAATCCGCATTGGCGACAACACGAACATTCAGGACAACACCGTGATTCATGTGACGCGAAACGGCCTTGGAACTTATATCGGTTCCGGCGTTACCGTTGGGCATATGGCCATCCTGCATGCCTGTACGCTGGAAGATGGCAGTTTCATTGGCATGGGGGCAAAGCTGCTGGATGGCGTTGTTGTTGAAACCGACGCAATGGTGGCGGCCGGTTCTCTCGTGACGATGGGAAAACGCGTGAAGCGGGGAGAGCTGTGGGCAGGCAGCCCGGCGCGCTGTCTCCGTCGGCTAACCTCGGAAGAACTCCGCTCCCTTCCTGACATCAACGCCCATTATGCCGACCTTGCGGCGGAATATCGAACGGCGCTCAAGAAATAAGCAATCAGGTCGCGCGCACTTTCGCATAACTGCCGGGGGCCGCTTCGATGGCTTTTAGCGCGCCCGAACCAACTTTCCGCGCGGCCACTTTCTTGCCACCCTTCTTCGCCAACCATTTTCCCCAGTCCGTCCACCAGGAACCATCCGTTGCGGCGGCACTCTCCAGCCACGCGTCTGGCGAATTCGGGTTTTTATCCGCCGTCCAGAAATTGTATTTCTTCTTTTTGGGTGGATTGACGACGCCGGCGACATGACCGGAAGCGGAAAGGACGAAGCGCACGGGACCACGATAAAGCTGCGTCGCGGCATATGTCGATTTCCAGGGCGCAATATGGTCTTCCCGGCAGGCAAGGATATAGGTTGGAACCTTGATCTTGCGAAGATCGATCGGGACGCCGTCAAAGGTGATGCCGCCCGGTTCAACAAGCTTGTTTTCGAGATACATGCGGCGA
>CAYTAE010000161.1:0-3891 GCA_964435655.1 uncultured Rhodospirillaceae bacterium | reverse complement strand
CGTGGCATAGAACCCCGCCTTGCGAAGGTGCCGGTTGACCGCAATGACTAGCAAATAGGCGACGCCCACGGCGGCAAGCTGGCGATGGGGGCTGGTTTCATCCAAGCGGTTGGGATTGATGACGGCAAGCGCCGGCGGCAAGCTCGGCTCACCGATATGATGATCGACGACGATGACATCCAACCCCACCGCCGACGCCGCTTCCAAGGCCGAAAATGCGGTCGCCCCGCAATCGACGGTGACGACAAGGCTGGCGCCTTCTTTGCGAAGCTGCTGAAGCGCCGCTGCCGTCGGCCCATAGCCCTCTTTCCGCCGGTCCGGGATATAGACCCGAAGGGATGCCCCCAAGCTGCGGAAAAACCGCTCGAGAAGTGCCGAAGACGTGGCCCCATCGACATCGTAATCACCAAAGACAGCGACGGCCTCGCCATTGCGGATGGCGTCCGCCAGGCGGGCGGCGGCAACGTCCATGTCTTTTAAATGCGACGGGTCGGGCAGCAATTTCCGTAACGTCGGTTCCAGAAAGGCGTCGGCTTCTTCGAGAGAAACGCCGCGCGCGGCAAGAACCCGGCCAAGAATTTCCGGCAATGCCAGGCGTTGCGCCAATGCCATGCCGATCCGCGCATCGCTGGCACGCACACGCCAGCGCTTTCCCGAAAGGGAACTCGCCACATCAAGGAAGTTTTCGCCCGAAGGGGGCTCTACCATCGCGCCAAGCTTAGCCGTCCATCGGCCCAAAACCGGATTTGCGATTAAAATTGTGCTGTGCCTCAATCAAACGCACCGTACCCGTTTTCGAGCGCATCACGATCGAGTAGGTCTGCGCGCCGCCAGCAAACCGGCGCACCCCTTTAAGCATCGTCCCGTCTGTCACCCCGGTCGCCGCAAACATGACGTCGCCATGAGCCATGTCTTCCAGAGTGTATTTACGATCGAAATCCGTGATGCCGAACTTGCTGGCACGCCCGCTTTCATCAACGTTGCGAAACAGCAGCCGCCCCTGCATCTGCCCGCCAATGCAGCGAAGCGCTGCGGCAGCCAGCACGCCTTCCGGTGCGCCCCCCGTTCCCATGTAGATGTCAACGCCGCTGTCGGGTGTTGTCGTCGCGATCACGCCACTGACATCGCCATCGGAAATCAGCATGATGCGCGCACCAGCATCGCGGACAGCCGCAATCAATTCGCGGTGCCGGGGTCGGTCAAGCACGCAAACGACAAGATCGGCCACCGTCACACCCTTTGCCTTGGCAAGAGCCTTCAGGTTTTCCTCCGGGCTGACATCCAGATCGACGACGCCTTCCGGCAAGCCCCGGCCAACAGCGATCTTGTCCATGTACACGTCCGGCGCGTTAAGAAAGCCACCATCCTCGGCCATGGCAATCACGGCAAGTGCGTTTTGGCCGCCCTTTGCCGTAATCGTCGTGCCTTCCAGAGGGTCCAGCGCCACATCAATCTTGGGCCCTTTGCCAAGCCCCACTTCCTCACCAATGTAGAGCATCGGCGCTTCATCGCGCTCGCCCTCGCCGATGACCACAGTGCCTGCGATCGCCATGCCGTTCAGGGCATCACGCATTGCATCAACCGCCGCCTGATCCGCAGCCTTTTCATCCCCCCGCCCCATCAACAATGAGGCCGATAAGGCCGCCGCTTCCGTCACACGAACCACCTCCAACGCAAGATTGCGATCCATTGTCCCTTTGTTCTTCATTCTTGCCTCTATCTGTTCGTTTGTTCGGATGCATCGCTTAAAGTAATCATTCGAATCATTCGAGGTGCGACGACAACCGTATCCAGGCTAGCAATTTTCTCCAACGCCTGGCGCATTTCCGCTTCGCGCGTCTCGTGGGTCGTCAGCACCACCGGCACCGGCTCTCCAGGTGCCCTGCGACGTTGTAGCATCGATTCCATCGATACGTTCTCGTCACGCAAAATCGCCGCCACATCGGCAATCACACCGGGACGATCGACAAGCATCAGACGCACATAATAAGGGCCTTTGTGGCGATTCATCGGCGCGGACGGGATCTTCGCAAGCTTTTCAGCCGGAACGGAAAAAGCCGGAAGGCGTGTCCCGCGCGCAATGTCAGAAAGATCGGCGACAATCGCCGATGCCGTCGGCCCGGCGCCCGCACCACGGCCTTCAAACATGGCACTTTCGATAAAATCTCCATCGGCAACGATGGCGTTATCGACGCCCTCGACATAGGCAATGGATGCCGAAAGCGGCACCATGCACGGGTGCACGCGCTGTTCAAGGCCATCGTCTGTAAGCCGTGCCATGCCCAGAAGCTTGATCCGATAGCCAAGCTCTTCGGCATAGCCGATATCCAGCGCCGAGATGTGGCGAATGCCTTCCGTATAAACACTCTTGAAATTCAGCTCGCAGCCGAAGGCCACGGCGGCCAGGATGGAAAGCTTGTGTGCGGCATCCACCCCATCGACGTCGAAAGAAGGGTCTGCTTCGGCATAGCCAAATGCCTGCGCTTCCTTCAGGACGTCTTCAAATTCCCGGCCCGAACGCCGCATTTCCGTCAGGATGAAATTGCAGGTTCCGTTGAGGATGCCATAGACGCCCTGCAGGCGGTTGCCCACAAGCCCCTCGCGCAGCGCTTTGATGATGGGAATGCCGCCCGCAACGGCTGCCTCATAAGCCAGCACGACGCCTTTTGCTTCTGCCAGACGGGCAAGAGGCAGGCCGTGATGAGCCAGCAACGCCTTGTTCGCCGTGACGACATGACGGCCATGGGCAATCGCCGTCTCGCAGATCTGCTTCGCAATGCCGTCGGCCCCACCGATCAGCTCGACGACGACGTCGGCTTTGGCTTCGGCAGCCATCTGAACCGGGTCATCGAACCACGACACGTTCTTTAGATTGAGCCCCCGATCGCGACTGCGATCGCGCGCCGAAACGGCAACGATGGCAAGCTGGCGACCGCAGCGTTCAGCAAGCAGGTCGCCATGGACCTGCAGCGCGCGAAACAAGCCGGCTCCAACCGTGCCAAGCCCGGCAATTGCGACTTTCAATGGTTCGTTCAAGAGGCTGCCGCCCTTCCTTCTAATTTCTCAAGTATTTTATCAGAAGACCCCAGGAACATCTTGATATTCCTTAAAGCTTGCCGAGTACGGTGTTCATTTTCAACAAGCCCAAAACGCACATGGCCTTCACCATATTCACCGAAACCGAGGCCTGGAGAAACGGCCACATTGGCCTCCTGAAGCAGCAATTTTGAAAATGCGAGCGAGCCCAAATCGGCATAAACATCTGGCAGCGGCGCCCAGACAAACATCGTCGCCGGCGGCAATGGCACATTCCACCCCACGTTCACCATGCCCTCTACCAACACGTCGCGGCGCTTGCGATAGGTTGTGCGGATTTCTGCAACGCAGTCCTGGGGGCCATTCAATGCCGCCACGGCCGCTACCTGGATCGGCGTAAAAGCCCCATAGTCGATATAGGACTTAATGCGCGTCAGCGCCGCAATCAGCCGCTGGTTTCCGGTGGCAAAGCCGATGCGCCAACCAGGCATGTTGTACGTTTTGCTGAGCGACGTAAATTCAACCGCAATTTCTTTGGCACCGGGGATCTGCAGGATGGAAGGTGGCGGCCCTGATTCAAAATAGATTTCCGCGTAAGCCAGGTCCGACAGAATGTAAATCTGGTGATGCCGGCAAAAATCGACAATTTCGCCATAAAAATCGAGGTCGACCACCTGGGTGGTCGGATTCGCCGGAAAGTTAAGCACAAGAGCCGCCGGCGGTGGAACGCTGCGCCGGAATGAACGTTCAATCTCCTTTATGAACGCGCCGACGTCCGTCCCCAGGGGAACGTGCCGGATTGCCGCGCCAGCAATGATGAAACCATATGGATGGATCGGATAGCTGGGATTTGGC
>CAYTAE010000160.1:0-3905 GCA_964435655.1 uncultured Rhodospirillaceae bacterium | reverse complement strand
CGATGTTTGGCTTCGGCGCGTCGGGCTTTGACGCAGCAGCTTCCGGCGGGTCCGGCGCGAATTAGGTTCGCGCGTCGGCGACCCTGGGCTTGCGGCTTTTCCGCAATCCTGCGATCCTGACGGCTGGTTTCAAGCCCCTTTTGTGGCCGCCGATTTGCCGTCGGGCGAAAAAGGACCGGCGAGGGCTCACCGCCGAATGCCTCAGGTTTGCTGAATGCTCCAGGTTCACGGTACCAGCATCGTTTGGAAAGACGCGGCCCTTCTTTTGCGTGGCCCGTCGGGTAGCGGCAAGTCCGATTTGGCTTTGCGCCTGGTCGAGGCCGGGGGCGGGCTGATCGCCGACGACCGAACAAATCTCGAAATTCAAGGCGGGCGGCTGATCGCGTCCGCGCCATCGTCGATTGCCGGCCTGCTTGAAATTCGCGGCATTGGTATCGTCAAGGTGGCAAGCGCCCCGCCGGCGGCACTGGAACTGGTTGTGGACCTTGTGCCGCCTGAGGCGGTTGTGCGCATGCCGGAAAAAGCGTGCTGTGCCTATCTTGGAATTACCCTGCCACGGGTTTTCATGGCCCCCTTTGAGGGCTCCGCGATGGTGAAGCTGCGTTACGCAATCGACGCGGCTCGCAACGATGGCTGCGCGGCATGACGGCGCCCAAGAAAAAAAAGGCGGATGTTCCAGATCGGCGTGTTCTTCTGGTCACCGGCCTTTCTGGTGCGGGTCATACGACATCGCTTCGCGCGCTGGAGGATTTCGGCTTTGAGGCAATCGACAATTTGCCGCTTTCGTTTCTCCGGCATCTTCTGCATTCACCGGATAGCTTTGCACGCCCCCTGGCCATTGGGGTGGACATTCGCACGCGGGATTTTGAAGTTGCGAATTTGCTGGAAGAAGTTGAATCGCTGGGCGCATTCGATGGTTTTGACCTGCAGCTTCTTTTCCTCGACTGTGACGACGATGTGTTGTTGCGCCGCTTTACGGAAACGCGCCGGCGACATCCGCTGGGCGGCGACCGGCCGGTGCTGGACGAGATTGCCCATGAACGTCAGCTGCTCGCCCCCATCCGCGAGCGTGCGGACATTGCCATCGATACGACACGGCTTTCGCCCCGGGAACTTTGCGGGCAGTTGAAAGAGACCTTTGTTGACGGCGCCGCGCAAAAATTGCGGCTTTTCGTCACGTCTTTTGCCTATGCAAGCGGGCTTCCCCGTGAGGCGGATATGGTTTTCGACGTCCGTTTTCTGGCCAACCCCCATTATGTGCCTGCGTTGCGACCGCTCAGCGGGCGTGATAGGGAGGTTGGGGAATGCATTGCAAAAGATCCCGATTTTGATTCGTTCTTTGATGGGATGACGGCTTTGCTGGCCATGCTGTTGCCTCGATTTGAAGAAGAGGGAAAGAATTATCTGACGATTGCGATTGGCTGCACGGGGGGTCGACACCGCTCAGTTTTCGTCGCCGAAAAACTTTATGCGTGGCTGTCGAAGGAAGGCCGGAAAACATCCCTTCGGCATCGGGACCTTGGTACATTGCCGGCAGAATTTTCTTAAGAGGGCTAGATGATAGGACTCGTACTCGTGACCCATGGGTGTCTTGCGGACGAATTTGCCAAGGCGCTTGAACATATTGTCGGGCCGCAAAAACAGATTCAGACTGTCTGCATTCATCCGGAAGACGACATGGAAAGGCGCCGCGAGGAAATCCTGGCGCGTGTCGCGGATGTTGATACAGGCGGCGGCGTTGTTGTTTTGACGGACATGTTCGGCGGCACGCCATCCAATCTGGCCATTTCAACCATGGACCACGCCGGTGCTGAAGTGATCGCCGGGCTGAACCTGCCGATGCTGATCAAGCTTGCGAGCGTTCGTGACAAAGACGACCTTGTGACGGCGGTGGCGGCGGCGCAGGACGCGGGCCGAAAATACATCAACGTTGCCTCCCATTTCCTCGCCGAAGAAGATAACACCTAGCGGAGCAAAGCCAGTGGGGCGGGAAACCGAATCAGGGGACGGCTTGTGTCAACAGCTCCGGATTCAGAATGAGCGCGGCCTGCATGCCCGGGCGGCAGCGAAATTTGTTCGCTGTGTGGCGCGTTTTGAGGTGGAAATTGTCGTCGCCTGTCGGGGGAACAGCGTTTCCGGACTTTCGATCATGGGCCTGCTGACCCTTGCGGCCAGCCGCGGCACGTGGATAGAGATCAAGGCGTCCGGCCAGGAGGCGGGGCCGGCGCTGGCGGCGCTGGCGGCGCTGGTGCGGGATAAATTCGAGGAAAGCTGACCCATGCCGGGGCGTTCACCCCTTGATTGCCGCGTAAAAATACTGCTATGTCGATGCCCACTCTCCAGTACCATGCCGGTGCTTCCAGGCGGAAACATTTGGCGGAAACAGAAGGATTAGGCGTTTCATGGCGGCCTTCACCGATTACAAGATCAAGGACATTGCACTGGCCGGTTGGGGGCGTCGCGAAATCGCGATTGCCGAGACGGAAATGCCGGGGTTGATGGCGCTGCGCGAGGAATATGGCAAGTCCAAGCCCTTGGCGGGCGCGCGCATTGTTGGCTGCCTACATATGACGATTCAGACGGCGGTTCTTATCGAAACGCTGCTCCATTTGGGGGCCTCGCTTCGGTGGAGTTCGTGCAACATCTTTTCGACTCAGGATCACGCCGCTGCGGCCGTTGTAAAAGACAGCGGCGTTCCCGTTTTTGCCTGGAAGGGCGAGACGGAAGAAGAATATGACTGGTGCGTCGCGCAAACCGTTCAGGGCCCGGATGGCTGGCGGCCGAACATGATTTTGGACGATGGTGGGGATTTGACCCGCGTCATGCACGAACAGTTTCCGGAATTGATGAAGGACGTAAAGGGCATCTCCGAAGAAACAACGACTGGCGTGTTGCGCCTTCGCGAAATGCAGGACGCAGGCCGGTTGATGGCACCTGCCATCAATGTGAATGATTCGGTGACAAAGTCAAAATTCGACAATCTTTATGGCTGTCGTGAAAGCCTGATCGACGGGATCAAGCGCGGGACGGATGTCATGCTGGCCGGCAAGATCGCCATCGTGAACGGGTTTGGTGACGTTGGGAAGGGCTGTGCGGCGTCGCTTCAGGGCCAAGGCGCGCGTGTTCTGGTGACGGAGGTCGATCCCATCTGTGCGCTTCAGGCGTCCATGGAAGGCTTTCAGGTCACGACGATGAAAGAGGCGGCACCAATTGGCGACATCTTCGTCACGGCGACCGGAAATTTGGATGTGATTACCCTGGATCACATGCGCGAGATGAAGGATCGCGCCATTGTCTGCAACATCGGTCACTTCGATAGTGAAATTCAAATCGACGCGTTGAGCAATTACACCTGGGAGGAAGTCAAACCCCAGGTTGATGAAGTCGTCTTTCCCGATGGCAAGCGGCTGATTGTTTTGGCGAAGGGGCGGCTCGTCAATTTGGGCTGCGCCACCGGCCATCCAAGCTTTGTGATGAGCGCCTCTTTCTCGAACCAAGTGTTGGCGCAGATCGAGTTGTGGCAGGGAAATACGAAATATGAGCGTCAGCTCTACGTCTTGCCGAAACATCTCGATGAAAAGGTCGCAGCGCTACATCTTGCACGGCTTGGGGCAAAGCTGACGACCTTGACGAAGGAACAAGCGCAATATATCGGCGTCACGCCGGACGGCCCCTTCAAACCCGATTACTACCGTTACTAACAATCCGCTCGCTTGATCTACGATGGCTTCGGGACGCCTTGTTCGCGCCTTTTTTCGCGCTTAAACTCATCGCTATGTGGAAAGCGGGGATAGGTTGCGGCCCCTCGCCTGCCGGTCGTTGCGGAGTCTTTTTACCATGACGCCGTCCACCGGAGGGCCTGGGGGAAAGGGGGCATGTTGAACGCGGCATTGGACCCTGTTTTT
>CAYTAE010000159.1:0-3989 GCA_964435655.1 uncultured Rhodospirillaceae bacterium | reverse complement strand
GTTTTCGGCTGTAATCCGGCATTCGATGGAATGTCCCTGAAGGCGAATGTCTTTCTGGGTGTAGCCAAGCGGGGCCCCGGTGGCTATGCGGATCTGTTCGCGTACAAGATCGACACCGGAAATCATTTCCGTAACCGGATGTTCGACCTGAAGACGGGTGTTCATCTCCATAAAATAGAAGACCCCGTCGGCATACAGAAATTCCAGCGTGCCGACGCTGCGATAGCCAAGCTTGGCCACAGCCGCCGTCACCATGGCACCGATTTTTTCGCGTTCATCTGCGTTCAGCGAGGGGGAAGGGGCTTCTTCCACAAGTTTTTGATGCCGGCGCTGAATGGAACAGTCGCGTTCGCCGAAATGTACGACTTGGCCATGCATGTCAGCAAGAATTTGAATTTCAATATGGCGCGGCCGGGCGAGGTATTTTTCAAGATAGACCGCGCCGTTCTTAAAATGAGCTTCGGCTTCTGCGCGTGCCGTTGACAGAGCGAGGCGAAGGTCCTGGGATGAGGCGGCGACCCGCATGCCGCGTCCGCCGCCGCCATGGGCTGCCTTGACAAGGACGGGGTAGCCGATGTCCTCGGCGATGCGCATCGCATCTTCGACGTTTTCGACTGCTTCTTCGGAGCCGGGGATAACGGGAATGCCAAGATCGCGCATAAGGGCTTTTGCGGTGAGCTTGTCGCCCATTATTCGAATGTGTTCGGCGGTTGGCCCGATAAAGGTAAAGCCATGTTCTTCGACAAGATGCGCAAAATTCGGATTTTCCGAAAGAAAGCCGTAGCCAGGGTGAATGGCGTTGGCATCCGTCAGCGCCGCTGCGGAAAGAATGGCTGCGACGTTTAGATAGCTGGCTTGTGCCGGCGGGTCACCAATGCAGACGCTTTCATCTGCAAGGCGCACATGCATTGCGTCGGCATCTGCCGTCGAATGCACAGCCACGGTCTGGATGCCCATCTCATGGCAGGCGCGATGGATGCGAAGCGCAATTTCTCCGCGATTGGCAATCAGGATTTTTTCGAACATGGGTGCCGGCTATTCGATCAACATCAAAATTTCGCCAAACTCAACAGGTTGGCCGCTTTTGATGGGGATTTGTGTGACCTTGCCGGCGCGCGATGCGCGAATCTGGTTGAAGGTTTTCATCGCTTCGACGAGAAGAAGCGTGTCCCCCTCTTTCACGAGATCGCCGACATTGACGAAATTCTTCGCGCCTGGTTCAGGTGCCAGAAAGGCGGTGCCAACGATTGGCGACTTTACGGCACCGGGGTGAGCGGTCAGGTCGCGGGTGTCGGTCCCTGTGTCGGCCGTTTTGCTTTCAACGACAATTTTTGCCGCTTTGCCGCCGCCGCGCGCGACCCGGACATGCCACTCGGTGGTGCCATATTCAAGTTCTGCCAGTCCATGGGTGTCGAGAAGTTCGACAAGCTCTTTAACAAGATCGTGGTTGACCGGTTGTTTGTTTTTATGACGCATTTGAATCTAAAATCCTTGCCATTGCCTGCAGTGCTAGCACATAACCATGTCCGCCAAAACCACAGATCAGGCCATGTGCTGCTGGCGCGACATAAGAGTGATGGCGAAACGGTTCGCGGCGGAAGATGTTTGATAAATGCACTTCGATTACAGGTTGTTTGCAGAGTTGAAGCGCATCAAGGATAGCAACCGACGTGTGGGTGAAAGCCCCTGCATTGAGAACGATGCCGACATATTTACCTCGGGCCTCCTGAATCCAGGTGACAAGATCGGCTTCTGCGTTCGTTTGCCGAAAGGTAACATCAAGACCCAGACCGGCAGCTGCCTTTTCAGAGGTAGCTTGAATGTCGGCCAGGGTCTCCGTCCCATATACTTCCGGTTCCCGTTCTCCCAAGAGGTTGAGATTCGGGCCGTTGAGGATCAGGATAGGAGAGGGCATCGGGGCACCTTACGTTTCCGCTCTCGTGTTTGGGGGTTATAGCACGCAGGCCGAAAGGTGCAATGCTTTCCGATGGTTGGGACGGGATTACGGTCGGCTGCGGGCCGCGCCATGTTTGTTGAAAGGCAAGAGAATTTTGCCGGGAAATGGAGGAAGGGTCGATTGATGAACGCAGGAACGCCCGTGCGAATAATGGTAAATGGCCAGGATCACTGTTTTGATTCACCGCTGAACCTGGTTGTTGCTCTTGCGCAGCTTGGCATTGATTGCCGCAAAGTGGCGGTTGAGCGCAACCTCCAGGTTGTGCCCCGTTCAGCTTATGAGGAAACGCTTGTCCTTGATGGGGATCGGCTGGAAATTGTCCATTTCATAGGCGGCGGCATGGACGGTGCGGTGGTGCCGGTTGCCCAGGCTGAAGGGGATGGCTCGTTTGAAGTTGCGGGCCGCAGCTTTACATCGCGCCTTCTCGTTGGCACCGGAAAATATCGGGATTTTGAGGAAACGGCGGCTGCCATTGAAGCGTCTGGCGCCGAAATTGTCACGGTTGCCGTTCGTCGCGTCAACCTTTCGGACGCTGCCTCACCACGGCTTGTCGATTATGTGGACCCGAAGAAATACACATATCTTCCGAACACGGCTGGCTGTTATACGGCGGAGGAGGCCGTGCGCACGCTTCGTCTTGCTCGCGAAGCGGGCGGATGGACGATGGTGAAGCTAGAAGTGCTCGGCGATGAGAAAACGCTCTATCCCGATATGGTGGAAACCCTGGCGGCTGCCAAAACTCTGGTGAAGGAGGGTTTTGAGGTTCTCGCCTATTGCAACGATGATCTGGTCATGGCGAAACGCCTGGAAGCGATCGGCTGCGCGGCCATCATGCCACTGGCGGCGCCTATCGGCTCTGGCCTTGGCATTCAGAGCCGCGTGAACATTCGCCTCATTGTCGAGGCTGTGGATCTTCCCGTGCTGGTGGATGCGGGCGTCGGTACGGCGTCTGATGCGGCGATCGCCATGGAACTGGGCTGTGCTGGCGTCTTGATGAACACCGCCATTGCCGAGGCCAGGGACCCCATTTGCATGGCGAAAGCCATGCGGCTTGCCGTGGAATCCGGCCATTTGGCTTATCTGGCCGGGCGCATGAAGAAAAAACGCTATGCGGACCCTTCTTCGCCACTGGCCGGGCTTATCTGAGCCTGTACCGCCTCGTTTCCTGCTGTTTTGCTTCTGCGGCGGTACATAATTTACTGATTTTTAAGGATATACTGCCCATAGTCTGTAAAATTAACCTCGATTTTTACAGATTGTCTTCCAGCATGCGTTGGTATGTGAGTTGGACAGACGGGTGGAAAAGGAACTCGCATGACAGAAGCCGCGAATGCCACGGCAGCGTCCTCTGAGCCTGTGCGGCGATCGGGAAGGGAGCGTCGGCTTGTTCTTCGCTTGCTTGACTATTGGCGTGGCGTTGTGGGGGACCGCACCTATCCGTCGATGAGTGACATCCGTTCCGATGACATCACCGATATGTGGCCTTTTTGTTTTGTTCTCGACGTCGGTGAAAACAAGAAAGATCCGATTTTACGTTATGTGGGGGAGGAGCTTGTCGCATGTTATGGCGCGCCTTGTGAAAATCTTCGCATTTCCGAGCTTCGTCAAGACAGTCTTCCTGCCTGTGTAACCACCTATGTTGATGAAGTTCTGTGTAAGGGTGTTCCGATTTCTTATGGCGACAGCTTTAAGGGTAAAAATGGCGAAGGCGTATTGTGCCGTAGTATTTTGTTGCCGCTAAGCGATGACGACAAGGAAATCACCCTGATTCTTGGCGGGGCAAACTATCTGAAAAACCCGAGACCAAGATAACGAAAAGCTGACCTTGGACCATATCGCATGATTGTTAGTTACGAAATTCATACCTTTGTAAAAGGCGAGTGGAAAATCGATTCGATTTTCGACAGTCGCGATCTTGCGTTGTCTGAAGCCCGACGGATAGATGAAGGGACTCGCTATAGCGGCGTCCGCGTTATCGAGGAAATCTTTGACGAGGGGGCTCAAACGGTGAATTCGCGGACCATCTTCCGCG
>CAYTAE010000158.1:0-4014 GCA_964435655.1 uncultured Rhodospirillaceae bacterium | reverse complement strand
CGTTTATGCCTTGGTGCGTGGAAAGGGAAATCTGGACCGGCCATTGACGCGGGCCGATCTGAAAATTGACGATCCCTATAACACCTATCGGGTGCGCGGCCTTCCGCCCGGACCGATCGCCAATCCCGGCCGCGCTGCAATTGTTGCCGTGTTGCAGCCTCTTGTGACCGACGAACTTTATTTTGTCGCCGATGGCCGCGGTGGCCACGCCTTTTCCCGATCTTTGAAAGAGCACCAAAGGCACGTCCGCCGGTTGCGGCGGCTTCGCAAAGAAAAACGGCCATGAAGGTTGCCCCTCATGGCCGCGTTTTCATAAAGAACGGATAATTTTTCTAGGACATGACAAGGATCGGTTTGATTGCCGATCCTTTCTCTGAATCCGACACGGCGTCGTTGATGTCGGCAAGCTTGTATTTCTTCATTAGCTTGTCGATAGGAAAACGGCCCTGCATGAAAAGATCGACCATCCTTGGGATGAAGATGTCAGGCACGCTGTCGCCTTCGATGATGCCGCGAATGGTGCGGCCGAACATGATGCTGTTCATATCGATGGCCGCTTCTGTGCCAAGCGGTGCCGCCCCGATGAGGCCACAGACGCCGCGAAGGGTCAGTGAGTCGACGGCCTGACGAAGCACCGCCGGCAAGGCTGTCGTTTCAAGGGTGTAATTGGCACCAGAGCCTGTGATCTTCTGAATTTCCTCGACCGGGTTGACGCTGGACGCGTCGATGACATGGGTTGCGCCCAGTTCCTTGGCAAGTTTCAGTCGGGTCGGTTTCACGTCAACGGCGATGATGGTTGTGCAGCCGACGACAACGGCGGCCATGATTGCGCTTAGGCCCACGCCACCGGCACCAAAGACGGCGATGCTGGAGCCTGCGTGTGGATGCAGTGAGTTCATGACGCCACCGGCACCCGTCTGGATGCCACAGCCAAGAGGACCAAGCAGTTCCAGTGGCGCATCTTTGCGGACCTTCACGACGTTGCGTTCGGTCGCGATCGCATGATCACCAAAGGAGGACTGGCTAAAGAAGCAGCCGTGGACATGTTCGTCGCCCTTGGACATCGTGCCGGACCCGTCCCCTGGGCGGGCGCCGCCGAAATTGTAACCGAAGAGGTCGTGGCAATAGCCGGGTTCGCCTTCCAGGCAGCTTGGGCAATTGCCGCAGGTATTGAAGGTCAGGACGATGTGATCGCCGGCCGCGACTTTCGTGACATTTTTCCCAATCTTTTCGACGATGCCAGCGCCCTCATGGCCGGGAACGAAGGGCAGCGGCACCGGGTAATATTGATCGCGGCAAACAATGTCCGTATGGCACAGGCCAGCTGCAACGACCCGTACGAGGACTTCGTCGTCCCGGATGTTCTCGTCCAGCTGGATTTTTTCGACCGCGAAGGGTTTGTTGGCCTCGCGCGCGATAACAGCGGTAATTTCCATAAGAAGTCCTCTCCTGAACGGCGATTTTCTAAGAATTTTGCGAATTTCAGCCTATCTGGCCTCTTTGGTGCCAAGGGCTGTTTCTTTGGAGCAGCATGCGTCCTCACGCCTGAGCCTGCAACCGGAAATTTGGCAACATTTCAGGCGATTGCTGCAAAGGCGCTGAAATTGCCGAGGGTGCATGAATTTCTTGCCGGAGCGTGGAATTGCGGATATGTAGCCGACATGTCAAAGCTGGAAATATCGCGTCGCGGGATGATGCTTGTGCTTTCATCGCCTTCTGGCGCCGGGAAAACAACCATCGCGCGCGCATTGCTGAAACGCGATCCAATGCTTTCCATGTCCATTTCCCATACGACACGGCCAAAACGGTCAGGGGAAACGGATGGCGAGGACTACCACTTCGTAGACGACGCGGCCTTTGCCGCCATGGTCGCGGAGGATGGCTTTCTCGAACATGCGGAGGTTTTCGGCAATTCCTATGGCACGCCGAAAGCTGAAGTGGAGGCGAGCCTGGATGCGGGTCGGGACCTTCTGTTCGACGTTGACTGGCAGGGACATCGCAAGTTGAAACAGATCGCCGATGGCGACCTTGCCAGCGTTTTCATTCTTCCACCTTCGACCGACGAGCTTGCCCATCGGCTTCATACGCGTGCCCAGGACAGCGAAGACGTGGTCCGGAAAAGGATGGCCAAGGCGCAAGGGGAAATTCGCCATTGGGACGAGTTTGATTATGTCGTTGTTAATGACGACCTTGAAAAGGCCAGTGCGGCCATTCTTTCGATCCTGCAAGCGGAACGGCTTCGTCGAAAGCGCCGGACAGGGTTGTTGGAATTTGTTCGCCAGCAGCTTGGCGGCTAAGCAGCCCGCTTGGCAAGGGCGCGCGCAAGCGCGCAGAAATCCTCAACACGAAGTTCTTCGGCCCGTGCCGTTGGGGAAACGCCGGTTTCTTCCAGCAGAGTGCTAATTTCGACACCCAATGTTTTCAGGCTCGTGCGCAGCATTTTTCGCCGTTGCCCGAAGGCTGCTTTGGTGACGCGGCCCAGTGTCGCGATATCGATGGCACCCTCGGCGGCAGCAATGGGTTCGGCGCGTGTGCGCAACCGCAGGACGGTTGAGGCGATTTTCGGTGGCGGCACGAAGGCTTTCGGGCCGATATCGAAAAGCGGCGTGATGTCCATGCGCCACTGGGCGACGATGGAAAGTCGCCCATAGGCTTTTGATCCCGGCTTTGCACAAAGCCGGTCGGCGACTTCTTTCTGGAACATAAGGACCATTTCTTCGAAATGTTCCGCAGCGGCAAGCCATTGCAAAAGCAGAGGTGTTGCGATGTTGTAGGGGAGGTTGGCAACGATGCGCCGGGGTGAGGGTGCAACTTTTTCAAGGGAAATTGCTAGTGCGTCGCCCTCTATAATTGTGAGGCGGCCCTGACTTTCGGCGACAAGGCCCCCAAGGGCGGCGATGCAGCGCGGGTCCAGTTCGATTGCGACGACGCGTTTGGCGTGGGCGTCAAGAAGCGCGCGCGTCAGGCCGCCGGGGCCGGGGCCGATTTCGATCACTGAGCTTTTATCGAGATCGCCGGCTGCACGCACGATTTTACGCGTTAAATTCGAATCGAAAAGAAAATGCTGGCCGAAGCGCCGTTTGGCGCCAAGGTCGAAGGCGCGAATAATGTCACGCAGGGGCGGTCGTGCCGGGTCTTGCGTGTTGCTCATGAGGCCGCGCCTGTCTGGTGCCGGCGTTCGGCGATGTCGTGGGCAAGATGAAGGGCGGCGACGAGGCTGCTTTCGTCGGCGATGCCCCGGCCGGAAATGTCGAAGGCGGTGCCGTGATCTGGTGACGTGCGAACGAAGGGCAGGCCAAGGGTGACATTGACCCCACCTGTGAAGTCGATCGTTTTGAGCGGGATCAGCGCCTGGTCGTGGTACATGCAAAGGACGGCATCATGGGATTTTCGCGCTTCTGTGTGGAACAAGGTGTCGGCGGGAAGCGGCCCTTGTGCCGTTATTCCAAGCGCCGAAAGGGCGGCAACGGCGGGGGCGATAATTGCGTCTTCTTCCTGGCCAAGGACGCCATTTTCGCCGCCATGGGGGTTGAGAGCGGCAACGGCAATGCGCGGGTTGGCAATGGCAAAGTCCTGGCGGAGCCCTGCCGCCACGACCTTGCCACAGGCGACGATGCGCGCTGTCGTAAGGCTGGTGGCAACGGTGCGGAGCGGTTCGTGAATGGTTACCGGGGCTACCCGCAACCCCTTGGCGACCAGCAGCATGGCGGGTTTTGATCTGTCGCCGGCGAGATGGGCGAGAAGTTCGGTGTGGCCTGGGTAAGGCACGCCTGCCACCGCGAAGCTCTGTTTATGGATCGGGTTGGTCACGATGGCGGCGGCGGTGCCGTTGCCTACATATTCCACTGCCCGGTGAATGGCATTAAGGATGGCAGGGACATTCGCCGTTTCTGGTTTTCCGGGTCGGGTGGGTTTTGCGAGCGCCTGGGCGAGGACGGGCAGCCCTTTCGCAAAAATACGGTTTGTTTCGGCGGGCGTGGCGATAGGCTGAATTGCAATATCAAGGCCGAGGCC
>CAYTAE010000157.1:0-4035 GCA_964435655.1 uncultured Rhodospirillaceae bacterium | reverse complement strand
AAGAAAAGACGCGCGTCTCCGATTTTCTCCACCAGGCCATCAACATAGTGCCGCGGAACCGGCGAAAGATACGCGTCCACCACCGTCGTATCGCCACGGCTGACAAGTTTCATCAGCGGGCTGACTTCGTGGGAGACGGAAATTTGCGAGAAGCCGATGTCGCGCGCAAGATCCGCAAGCTGGCGTTCATGTTCCGGATAGCGATAGCCATGCATGAAAACAATCGCCACCGCACGAATGCCATCCCCAAAGGCGGCGTCAAGACCCGCCCGTGCGGCGTCCATGTCCAGGGCAAGCAATTCCTCACCCGTTGCCGACATGCGTTCCGGCACTTCGACGACGCGGCTGTAAAGGGGCGTCGTCAATTTAATATGAAGGGAAAAAATGTTCGGGCGGTTCTGATAGCCGATGCGCAGCGCGTCCCCGAACCCTTTCGTGGTGACAAGCAGCGTACGCGCACCCCTTCGTTCAAGCAGGGCATTTGTCGCCACCGTCGTTCCCATTTTTACGGCTTCGATTTTCGCAGTCGGGATCGACGCGCCGTTTTCAAGATTTAGAAGATCGCGTATCCCCTGCAACGCGGCATCGGCGTAACGTTCCGGATTTTCGGAAAGCAGTTTGAGAGTTTGAATCTCGCCCTTTGGATTGCGCGCGACAACATCCGTAAACGTGCCGCCCCGGTCAATCCAGAACTGCCACCGGTCTGTCGTTGAAGAAAGTTTTGCCTGCATGCTGGGCAAAGTTTACCGGCAAGACGGGATCGGAACCAAGGGCCTCGCGACCCGCATCTGGCGCCAGGACGCGATTCGGGTTAAGGTCGTCGTTGCATTTTTTGAAGACAAGGCATTGCTCTTTTAAGACAAGGCATTCATGGCAATCTGGGGAAAATTGATCGGCGGCGCCGCAGGGCTCGCCCTCGGCGGGCCGCTTGGCGCCATCCTTGGCGCCATCGCCGGCCATGCCTATGACCGCGGCAAGGCCGAGCGTGGACCCGGCATCCATGGCCAGGGCCGCCCGGATTTGTCCGCCACCCGGCAGGCCGCCTTTACAACCGCCGTCATCGTGTTGTCGGCAAAGATGGCAAAAGCGGACGGCGTCGTTACCAAGGATGAAATCCGCGCCTTCAAACAAATCTTTCACGTGCCGAAATCGGCCGCAGCCGAAGTGGGCGTGCTGTTCAACCGAGCGCGGAAAGAATCGGCCGGTTTTGAGCCTTACGCCCACCAAATCGCCACCTTGTTTGCCCATCACCGCGTCGTTCTTGAAGACCTTCTGGGCGGGCTGTTTCATATCGCCCGGGCCGATGGCCGGGTCTCGCCTGAGGAAATCGCTTATCTAAAAGAGGTCGCCCGAATTTTCGGCTTTGACGCCAAGGCCTTCGAACGGATTGCGGCGGCGCATCTGGGCCAAGGCATCGCCGACCCTTACGACGTGCTGGGCGTCAAACCCGACATCTCTGACGAGGCGCTGAAGAAAGCCTATCGTCAGCTGATCCGCGAAAACCATCCCGACCGGCTGATGGCACAGGGCATGCCCCAGGAATTTATCGAAATCGCCAATGAGAAAATGGCGCGCATCAATGACGCCTATGCTCAGATTGAGAAAATGCGCGGCCGCAGTTAGACGATGAAAGCAAAACACGTCCTTCTTGTCATCGCCATCATGGCCGCCTGGGGGCTGGCACCGGTGGCCAACAAGATCGGCGTCACCCAGATCCCGCCGATCTTCCTGACCGCGCTGCGCGCCTGCGTCGTCGCCCTGGTGTTGCTGCCATTTCTGAAAAGCCCGCGCGGCCATATCCCCCAATTGCTGGGGCTGTCGCTGTTGATGGGCACGCTGCATTATTCTTTTGTCTTTACCGGCATCAAAGGCATCGACGCATCCCTGACCACGCTTCTGGTGATGATGCAGGTGCCGTTTACCTCGCTGCTGGCGGTGCCGTTCTTTGGCGAACGCCTTGGCTGGCGACGCATTCTTGGCCTTGCCACCGCCTTTGCCGGCATCGCGCTGATCACCGTTGAGCCAAAGGTGCGCGCGGAATTTCTGCCGGCGATGCTTATCCTGATCGGCATCTTCTTTTGGTCGGCATCCAACATCCTGATCAAACGCATGCGATTGACGAATGGCAATGTCATCAATGGCTGGGTTGCCATTCTTTCGGCACCGCAGCTTTTTGCTATCTCCTTCCTGCTGGAAACGGATCAATTTGCCGCCGTGCAGGCGGCCGATTGGACGGTCTGGGGCGCACTGCTGTACATGGCCATCGTCATTACCGCCATTACCTTTGCGTTGTGGTACCGTTTGCTTAGGCAATACACGGTCAACCAGGTCGTGCCTTATACGTTGCTGATGCCTATCTTTGGCGTTGTAGCAAGCATGGCGATCTTGGGCGACAGGTTGAGCTGGATCATCTTTGCCGGTGGCCTGATGACCCTTGCCGGGGTTGCCATCATCGTGTTGCGCCGCCCGTCGGACATCGAAACCGGAGTGTAAAAATGGGTGTCACGATCTTTGAGCACCCCTCCCCGAACCACGAAGCCCGGCCGGATGCGGTGGTCATCGATACGCTTGTTCTCCATTACACCGGCATGAAGACGGCAAAGGCGGCCCTGGATCGGCTTTGCGATCCCACAGCCGGGGTCAGCGCCCATTATCTGATCGACGAGGCCGGCCGGATTGCGGCACTGGTGCCGGAAACCCGGCGCGCCTGGCATGCGGGCAAGGCCTGCTGGCAAGGGGCCGAAAATCTGAACGACCGTTCGATCGGCGTCGAACTGGCCAATCCGGGCCATGAATTTGGCTATTGCCCCTTTCCCGAGGCCCAGATGGCGGCGCTGGAAAGCCTGCTTGGCGAGATTCTTGCCCGCCACGCGATTGCGCCCGCCCGGGTGCTTGGCCATTCCGACATCGCACCGGACCGCAAGGACGACCCCGGCGAGCTTTTCAACTGGGCGCGTCTGGCGCGCGCCGGCATCGGGCGCTGGCCGGACTGCCCGCAACCAGAGAACGCCGGACCGCCGCCGCCCATTGGCGAGGTGCAGACGATGCTTCATCAAATCGGCTATGACGTGCCCCTTTCCGGGGTGGCCGATGCCGCAACGGAAAAGGTGGTCCGGGCCTTTCAACGCCATTTTCGTCCCACGCGCATCGACGGCGTGGCGGATGGGGAAACCATGGCCCGGTTGCACGCCCTTCTCGAAGGCGAACCTTGACCAAAGCCCACCCAAAGCCTAGCTAAGAAGGGCCAGATGGCCGGATGGCCGCTTGGCGCGCAAGCGCCGAGAGGAAAGTCCGGGCTCCACGGAAACACGGTGCCGGATAACGTCCGGCGGGGGCGACCCCAGGGAAAGTGCCGCAGAGAGTAGACCGCCGGCGGGTTTCCGCCGGTAAGGGTGAAAGGGTGCGGTAAGAGCGCACCGCGTCTCCGGTAACGGAGATGGCAGGGTAAACCCCACCGGGAGCAAGACCAAATAGGGGCGGCAACGCCGCAAGGCAGGTGCGTTTCCGCATCGCTGCCCGGGTCGGTCGCTAGAGGCGTCGGGCAATCGGCGCCCCAGAGGAATGGTCATCCCCTGTGAAAACAGGGACAGAACCCGGCTTACAGGCCATCTGGCATTTTTCCTCAAGAGAAGCGAAAGATAGGTTTGTTCTTGTTATGTTCTTATTTTAACGCTTTTCAGACCTTATCCAGTAATCACTCTGAAAAAGACATCAAAAGCTGCGATGGAAGTCTTTCGCAATTTTTCGCGTCATTCCGAATTCTCCTTTTGAACGAAGGTTTTACTTCCCCGCGTCGTTGACACCCATAAAAACCCATGATATCCCATAATGTCCCAAATTGGGCAGTGGCGCCCAATTCGGACAAGGCTGGGACCATCGCGTTGCCTGGGGTTTTTGGGCCCAGGTTCCTGGCCGATCAAAGAAACCGGCGAGCGGGGGGCCGGAATGGCGCTCTTTCTTTCGACCTACACAAACAAAATCGACAAAAAAGGTCGCGAATAAAAAAGGTCGAGAAAATCTCTCTTTTGAGAGATT
>CAYTAE010000156.1:0-4052 GCA_964435655.1 uncultured Rhodospirillaceae bacterium | reverse complement strand
ACCCCGCCTCTGTCAGGGTCGTGGCGTCTGCCATCGTAAAGGGCACGTCAAGAATGCGCGCCAAGGTTTGTGCAAGCAGCGTTTTCCCGCAACCTGTCGGCCCTACGAGCAGAATGTTCGACTTGGCAAGCTCGACCTCATCGGAATGACCAAGCCGCTTGTAGTGGTTATGAACGGCAACGGAAAGAACCCGCTTCGCGTGCTCCTGTCCGACAACGTAGTCGTTGAGCACCGTGTAAATCTCTTTTGGCGTCGGAACCCCGTCCTGGGACTTGACAAGCGTGCTCTTGCTCTCTTCACGGATAATGTCCATGCAGAGTTCGACGCACTCGTCACAAATAAAGACCGTCGGTCCGGCAATGAGTTTGCGGACCTCGTGCTGACTTTTCCCACAGAACGAGCAGTAAAGCGTGTTCTTTGAATCGCCGCTGACCGTTTTGCTCATAACGCCGCCATTCCTAGTTCAACCAACATGCTAGCCCTAGTCCACCTTACCCTACAATGTCAAAATCTAGGCACGACCGGTAAGGAAAAGGATAACGAAATTATCTTTTATAGACACCTGTCTTGACGAAACCAGCGAAACATTAACCTGCACAATCACGCAACAATGCTTCGTTTCTTATTGAATACGTTAGTCTTTTTCTAAAATCGGGCGATTCTTAACCACCTCATCAATCAACCCAAACGCCAACGCATCTTCCGGCGAATAAAATTTATCCCGCTCGACGGCGTCTTCGATCATCTCCAGGGACTGGCCGGTATGTTCCACGTAAATCCTGTTAAGACGTTCGCGCAGAGCAAGGATTTCTTTTGCATGAATCTCGATATCCGTCGCCTGCCCCTGGGCACCCCCGGACGGCTGGTGAAGCATGATCCGGGCGTTCGGCAACGCATAACGTTTCTTTTTCGTGCCGGCGGTAAGAAGAAGCGAACCCATCGATGATGCCTGCCCGATGCAAACCGTCGCAATATCCGGCCGGATGTACTGCATCGTGTCGTAGATCGCCAATCCGGCTGTAACGATGCCGCCCGGCGAGTTGATGTAAATGAAGATGTCCTTGCCAGGGTTTTCGGATTCAAGAAATAGCAATTGCGCGCATACCAGGCTTGCACAAGCATCGTCAACGACGCCTGTAAGGAAGACAATTCGCTCCTTCAGCAACCGGGAGAAAATGTCATACGCACGTTCGCCACGGTTTGTCTGCTCGACAACCATGGGAATCAACAGATTCATATTTGGCTCGTTCGAATCACCCATTGGACCGTACCCCGTTTTTTTTATTTCTTTGCCTTTTCTGCGGCCTTTTTCTTGGGTTTTTCCGCCGCTTCCTTCTTTTTGGCCTTGGCGGGTTTGACAGATTTTGTCGGCTTATCTGCGTCCTTTTTGCTTTTTACCGCTTTCGCCGCCTTCTTCTTTGGCGTTGCCGCCTTCTTCCCGGCCTTGCCAATGGCCTGTTCCATGGTTGCCTGAACGGCATTCATCAGCTCATCGGGCGCAACCTTCCGCGTCGTGACCTTTGCCTTTTCTATCAGGAAGCCGACCATTTTCTTCTCAAAAATAGGCGCGATCAACCGCTGCAGGGCATCGGGATTCTTCTGGAAGTACTCAAATACCTGCTGTTCCTGCCCCTGATGGTGGCGCGCTTCCGCCTGCACGCCCTCATTAATCTCTTCTTGGGTAAGGGACACATCATATTTGGCACCGATTTCAGACAGCAACAGGCCAAGCCGCACCCGACGTTCAGCAACGTCGCGATATTCTTCTTTCAGCGTCGCGTCGTCCTTGCCTTCGAATTCGTCTTCGCCTGGAGCCCCTTGCTCCCTGGCCAGCTTGTCCTGCTCGCGACGTCCCTGCACCTGTTCCCAAACCGCATCAAATTCGGCCTCAACAACCCCTTGCGGCAGGTCAAAATCATGTCCATCCGCCAGGATACCGAGATATTCCCGCTTCTCGCGCACGGCCGAGACGTTCTTGTATTCCTGTTCGAGGTTTTCCTTCATCTGCGACCGCAACTGATCCAGGTTTTCAAGCCCGAACGCCTTTGCCAGTTCATCATCGACGGCAAAGGGAATGCGTTCCTGAATTTCCTTTACGGTCACATCAAAATTCGCTTCCTTTCCAGCCAGGGCCTCGGCGGGATAGGCATCCGGAAAATTCAAGGTAACGGTGGTGCGGTCCCCCGCTTTCACACCGACGAGCTGTTCTTCAAAGCCTGGAATGAATTGACCGCCGCCAAGTTCCAATTGTTGATTTTCAGCGGCACCACCCTCAAACGGCGTGTCCCCAAGGCGTCCGACAAAGTCAATCGTCACAAGGTCGCCTGTCTCCGCAGGACGTGCCTTAGAAAGGGGTCCATGACGCCGTTGTCCGGCGGCAGCGTTCACCATCGCCTCTTCGACGACCTTCTCATCGATGACCGGTTCAAGCCGTTCGATCTCGATTTTTGTGAAATCCATAAAATCGATCTCGGGAATAAGCTCAACCGTAAGCGTAAATTCCAGATCTTTTTCGTCCGGAAAAGCGGAAATGGCCACATGAGGCTGAGCGGCAGGCCGCAAACTGCGCTCTTTCAGCAAGCCCTGCGCCGCCTCTGCCGTCGTTCTCTGAACCACTTCCGAAAGCAACGATTTCCCATATTTGCCACGCAGCAGCGACAAGGGCACATGCCCCTTGCGAAAGCCCGGCAAATCTGCGGTCGCAGAAATTTCCTTCAGCTTCGCATCAACCTTGCCTGTGATATCGGCCAAGGGAATTGTAATTTTGAATTCACGCTTCAGGCCTTCGGCCTGTATATCAACTACTTTCATTCGTTTCTCATTCACTCGCTACAATCAAAAACTGGCCATACAGCCAACAATAAACACAAAATGCCTGGTGCGGGCGGAGGGATTTGAACCCCCACGACTTGCGTCACCAGATCCTAAATCTGACGTGTCTACCAGTTCCACCACGCCCGCATGGGTACTCCGGCTTCTACCATGGCGTCAACCGATCGAACCCCGGCGGCTTATAGCATGACAGGCTTGGCGGTGTAAGCGTTTGGCTGGATTGGTGACGGATCCGGTGGTCGTGGCCAAGAATGGGAAGCAAAGCCAACGCCAGGTGTCAGAGGAAGAGATGGGAAGAAAGGCCGTCCGCGCCACGTACGCGATGTTTAGTGAACGCGCTCTGTATAGCGCCGAGTGAAAGATTTTAGAGCCAGCATGCGTGGGCCGTCTCGCATGTCGTGATTGGCGCGGCGGATACGCACCTGATAGGTCACATGCGGAATGCCGTATGAATCCGCGCGAACGGAAAGCACTTTTGCCGTCTCGACGACAGCCCCGGTGCGGGGACAGCGAAACACATAACCGGCTTCAATGTCCGGTGCTTCGCAGTACTCTTCCTTTGATCGTAAGCTAAAATTCATTTTGCGCTACCTGCAACAACTCATACCTGCGTCCTAACTCTTACGCAGAAACTTAGACATTCTGTTTTAAGAAAAGGTAAAGCAATGCCTATAAACTATATGAAATTGCAGCAAAATTTTAAATTGGTAAATTAAGAGTCCGCTAAGGTTAACGGGATTTTCGCAAGCTTGACAAGACCCTTGGCAGATTTTCCGGCAAATCCTCTGAAATGAGGCCGGTGCCAACAAACGATGCCGTCTCGCCATGAAGCCAGGCAGCGGCAGCGGCAGCGTCGAAGGGCGTCATTCCCTGGGCCAGCAATCCCAAAACCATTCCTGCCAGAACGTCCCCGGAACCCGCCGTAGCCAGGCTTGGCGGTGCATTCCAGTTGATGATCGCCTGGCCCGTCGGTGCGGCGATGACGCTGTCGGCCCCTTTCAACAGCAAAACGGCACCGCTTTGCTGGGCCGCCTCGCGGGCCTGGGTCAATTTGTCCCCCTTCACCCCGAAAAGGCGGGCGAATTCCCCTTCATGGGGGGTCAGCACAACCGGCCCCCGGATGGCTTTGAAAAGCACCTCGGGCGAAGAGGCAAAGACGGTGAGCGCATCCGCATCCAGCACGCAGGGCTTCCCCGTAGCAAGAACGGCCAGCACGTTCG
>CAYTAE010000155.1:0-4058 GCA_964435655.1 uncultured Rhodospirillaceae bacterium | reverse complement strand
ACGAATCCAATTCACGGTTTGGCCCGCCCAAGTGCGGCGGCCTTGCTTGAATCCTGGGGTGGCGGTGCGTTTGCGTGGATTGCCAGTGAATTTGGCCAGCGCATGATTGCGTCACTGCTGACAATCGGCCTTGTGGTCTTTGGCGCGGTCCTGCTTGCAGAACTTGTCACCTCTTTTGTCGAACGAAAACTGGCGCAGTCCGAAAGCAAGACCGGGTCGGCGAAAGCCCGGGCAAAAACGCTGCTGCCTCTTTTCCGAATGACCGTTATCGTCATCGTCACAATCGTCGCGACGATGATCGTTCTTTCCGAACTTGGCCTCGACATTGCGCCGCTGATCGCCGGCGCGGGCGTCATCGGTCTTGCCGTCGGCTTTGGCGCCCAAACCCTCGTCAAAGATATCATCACCGGATTGTTCATCCTGCTGGAAGATCAAATCGCCGTCGGCGACGTTGTGCGAATCGGCAACCACGCCGGCCTGGTCGAAGGCCTTTCGATCCGAACCATTCGCCTGCGCGACCTTGGCGGCAACGTTCACACCATTCCCTTCAGTTCCGTCGATACCGTCCTCAACATGACGAAGGATTTTTCATACGCCCTGTTCGAAATCGGCGTTGCCTATCGTGAAGACATCGATGCCGTAACCCCGGTGCTGGAAGAAATCGGCGCCGAAATGCAGACCGAGACCGCCTTTGCCAACAAAATTCTGGCCCCCATCGAAGTGCTAGGGCTTGATCGCTTCGATGATTCCGCCGTCATCATCAAGGCGCGCATGAAGACCGAGCCGCTACAGCAATGGGCCGTTGGACGCGAATTTAATCGCCGCATGAAACGCCGCTTCGACGAACTTGGGATTGAAATTCCCTTCCCCCACCGCACGATCTATCAGGGGGAAGCAACGCCCGTCTTCAAGGGCCTTGGACGCGCACCAAAAGCGCCACCCCCGGCAAAGCCGGGCCGAAAGGGCGGCGGGCGCGGTGATGAAGAGACCGGCGACAGCGGCGACTACTAAACCGCCAGCCGTTCCGTTTCGGCCTTTTCGGACAAACCTTACCCTTCGGACAATTCTTTTAACGCCGCGACGCTCTCTGCCTGCAGCATTTTCCTGGCAAGTTCATAGGAAAAACCCGCCCGCCCAAGGGTGGCGAGGTCGCGCTCAAAATGTTCGGCACGGGCCGCCTCGGCGCGATACGGCCCCAGACGACGGCGGCGCACATAGGCCGCTGCCGCCGCAAGGTCGGGATTGGCATCGTCCTCGCAAAGGTTTTCAAGGGCCGCATCGATGACGTCTTTGGGCACACCCTTTTCCCAAAGCTTTGCCTGAATGCCACGAACAGCCATTCCCTTCCGGTGAAACCGCACCACTTTCGCTTCAGCATAGCGTCGGTCATCCAGAAGGCCCGAGCGCCGGTAACGGATAATCAAATCGTCAACAAATTTTTCACCTTCGGCAATGTCCGTTCCGTGAAAACTGGCGGAGCGGCGAACCTTGTTCATCAGCACGCGACGAAAATTGGCAACCGAAGATGCGTAACGCTCAAGATAAAAAAGGCCGGCATTCTCAAGATAGCCGGGCGTGATGCGGCGTGGCCCACGGGCAGGCTTGCCAGCTGTGCCAACCGACTTTTTGTTTTTCGACTTCAGGGTCATCGTCAAACCATGCCACGCAGGGGTCGGGATCGCCAGCCGCTTGCGGGAAACGCCGTTCCTTTCTAAGCTTGGGCCGAATGTATCCAGCCCCTCTATACGAAATGGCGCAGCGTCCATGCCCTTTGATATGCATTTTTCCGGACCCGTAAACTGGCTTGGGCTCAAGACACTTTACATCCGCGAAACCCAGCGATTTATCAAAGTGTATGCACAGACAATTCTTGCGCCCACTGTCACGGCGCTGATTTTCTTTGCAATCTTCACCCTCGCCCTGGGACGGGAAGACGAAATAACAAGCGGGCTTCCTTTCGCCGTCTTTCTTGCCCCCGGCCTGGTCATGATGTCGATCATCCAGAACGCGTTTGCCAACACGTCTTCTTCGCTGATGATTGCAAAGATTCAGGGCAGCCTTGTCGATACGCTGATGCCGCCCCTAAGCCCGATGGAACTGACCATGGGCTACGCCCTTGGCGGCATGACCCGGGGCATCGTTGTCGGCATTGCCACAACGTTGATCCTGACTCTCTTTGTCGGGCTGCACATCCACAGCTTTCTCTTCATCCTGTTTCATGGCATCACGGCGGCGTTGGCGCTGGCGCTGCTGGGCACCATTTTCGGCATCTGGGCGGAAAAATTCGACCACATTGCCGCCGTAACCAATTTTATCATCATGCCGCTCTCGTTCCTTTCGGGAACGTTTTACTCCATCGAACGACTGCCTGGAATCTGGCAAACGCTTGCAAGCGCAAATCCCTTTTTCTATGCCATCAATGGCTTTCGCTATGGCATGACCGGCCATAGCGACGGGTCGCTTGGCATCGGCATCGCCGTGCTGAGCCTGGTCAATCTGGCCCTGATCCTGACCTGCCACCGGATGTTCAAGACGGGCTACAAACTGAAACCATGAAGCCGCCAAAGCGGTCAAAAAAACCGTCTTTCCTTTAAGCCTTGCGTTGACAGCAGGCCTGGCAGACAAGATACTCCCGGGTTTTCGTGAGTTCAGAAGCGGTCCGGCTTCCAAGCCATGCGCTCTTGGAGAAGAAAACGTGATTCCTTTCGTTCTGCCAACCTACGCGCCTGCCGACATTGCCTTTGAACGCGGTGAAGGGGTTTACCTCTTTGACACCGACGGGCGGCGCTATCTGGATTTTGCCTCCGGCATCGGGGTCGACGCCCTTGGCCATGCGCACCCAAAGCTTGTCCAGGCTCTACACGAACAGGCGGAAAAGCTTTGGCATTGCGCGAATCTTTATCAGATTCCAGGCCAGGTGAAACTGGCCAAACGGCTGGTTGCGGCAAGCTTTGCCGACACCGTCTTCTTCTGCAATTCCGGCGCGGAAGCCGTGGAATGCGGCCTGAAAATGGTCCGGCGGCACCACCATGCAAATGGCGCGCCCGAACGTTATCGCGTGCTTGCCTTTGAAGGGGCCTTTCACGGCCGCACCCTGGCGGCCCTGGCGGCCGGTGGGCAGGAAAAACATCTCGATGGGTTCGGACCGGCCATGGACGGTTTCGATCATGTGCCGTTTTTAAACCTGAACGCGCTTCGGGCCGCGATCAAACCGACAACGGCAGCCATTCTTGTCGAGCCCGTGCAAGGTGAAAGCGGCATTCGCCCCATCAACGCAGATAATTTGCAACGCTTGCGGGCCATCGCCGATGAGTTTGGGCTGCTTCTTTTCTTCGATGAAGTCCAATGCGGCATGGGTCGGACTGGCAAACTTTTCGCCCATGAATGGGCGGGGGTTGCACCCGATGTTCTGGCCACTGCCAAGGGACTTGGCGGCGGCTTTCCGGTCGGGGCCTGCCTGGCAAACGAACGCGCCGCCGGCGGCATGACGCCGGGAAGCCACGGCAGCACCTTTGGCGGCAACCCGCTGGCCATGGCGGTGGCAAACGTCGTTCTCGACGAAATTCTGTCGGAAGGCTTCCTCGCCCATGTGCAACGCAGTGGCGCGGCGCTGAAACAGCGCCTTGAAAAGATTGTGCAGAACGCGCCGAAGGTTTTTACGGAAGTCCGGGGCGTCGGCCTGATGGCCGGGCTTAAAGCCGTGCCACCCTGCCGGGATCTTGTCGATCAACTTCGGCACGAAGGCCTGCTGACCGTCGCCGCCGGGGACAATGTCGTACGCTTTTTGCCACCACTGATCATCGAAGACGCGCATATTGAAGAAGCGGGCGCTATTCTTGACCGCGTTGCGGCAAACCACATCGCGGCAGACCACACCGCTGTAGAGGGCACATGAGCACATCCCGCCACTTCCTTGACCTGCGGCAATTTGACAGCGCGACCCTGCGCGACATTCTTGGCCGGGCCACTGCCTATAAAAACGGTGGCGCCGCGCCGTCGCTTGCGGGCAAAACCCTGGCCCTTGTGTTTGAAAAGCCATCGACCCGCACGCGCATCTC
>CAYTAE010000154.1:0-4087 GCA_964435655.1 uncultured Rhodospirillaceae bacterium | reverse complement strand
CCACAAAACCAAGCGCAACAACAAATGCGCCGGCTTGCAGAACCTTGCTTATTTTCAACATTCCAAATCCTCTCAAACTAATGCCCCTTAGGTTCGAATAGACGAATCAAGAAGAATACAAAGGGATCTTTTCTTGCTGTTCACCGCGCCATACAGCCCGGTGCTTTTTCCTTTGCAGAAAAAAACTGGCGGAGCCCGAAGGCCCCGCCAGATGTTTTGACGATCTTAGAACTGACGCGTCAACCGCAGTACGAACTGGTCCTGGTCCTGGAAGAGACCGAAGACATGCCCGCCATTGCCGAGTTCTGTCGGGGTACCTTGACCCGCAACGTTGCTCGACGGCTGACCTTCTGAGTAGAAGAAGTTCACTTCTGCACGAAGCCGCCAGTAGTCACCCCAGATGAACTCAACCCAAGGCAGGAAGAACCCACCACCATGGGTCAGATCCGTACCCCAAGCGATACCGGGGTTAATCAGATCGAAGTTGTAGTTCATCAACAAGACGATCGTGAAGATGAAGGTGTGCTCAGACGAAGCCGCGTTCCACCCGGCCGTATCAAGAACTTCATCACTTGCGTCGAAGTCCGTGAGCCAACGATCAAACAGCTGGAAGGACAGGAAGGAAGGCCGTCCCGTACCAATGTAGTCCATCAGGCGAACGCCCGTGGATTCGGCACGCAACATCCACAACAGCTGGCTTTTCTCAATCGGTGCAAGACCATGACCAGCACTGCCGAACGCGCCCGAGAAGGCCGCCGCTAGGCCGCCCTGGGCCGTCAGATTGGCAATCGCGGTGGCGTTACCGGAAAAACCACGGTTCATTGGCCGGTCCGGCGTCCACACAACTTCCGCCGCCAGGGTCCACGGACCAATGCCGAGGACGCTGAGATCGTAGTTCAAGGACATCGCGTAGTTGTTAAGGATCGGGAAAATTGCCTGACCCAAAGCACCTAAGCCACCGTTTGCAACGGACGTCGGTCCCTCACCCTTGTAGCCCAAGACGGACGTCGAAATCGGTGACGCGGCCAGATGGCTGCGAATGAAGGCAAAGGAATAGCCCGTGTAGTTCGACCACTGACCAAGGGTACCCGCCCAACGGACAGCCCCGGTCATGTCATCCTTGTCGCCCGAACGATGTTCGTAATTCAGCGGCAGAATGGCATCCTGGAAGAAGTTGATGCTGTCAAAGGGATTTGGCTGCCAACGACCACCGTAGAAGTCGACGGAGTTACCAATGTCCCGCCCACGGTCCAGACCCGGACGAATGACAACCTGCAGGGAACCGTCAAGTTCCGGCACCTGAGCGATCACGTTGAACATGATCAGCGGTTTCCGCCATTCCTCATTTTCCGGCTCGAAGAAGAGACGCCAGCGAAGGTCGCGACCATGGAGAATGTCCATCGCCTGGAAGAAGTCCGTCTCGCCCCAGACAACCTGCTGCTTACCGATTTTGAAGACGAAGCGATCGCCAACATCAAATTCGATGAAATATTCGCGAAGCTCTTCTTCATCCAGCTCTGCCTTGATGAAGTTCGGCTCGGCCATGTTGTCGCCGCCGCCCTGCGCCAGAGCATTGAAGAATTTGCCATCACGCGTGCCTCGGTCGAGGCTTCTCAGAAACTCAGTTTCCGCTTCCCGCGCGACACGACCGACGATGCCGATACGAACGGGTCCGATGGAACCGTCCAGATCAACACGGATGGTCGTCCGCAACATCGAGATCATGTATTTGTCATCGAATGTCGTGCCCGGCCGGTTGGCAAGGTTCATCGACATCTGCTCGCGGACATAACCACTGGTTGACCACGAACCTGGGATCCACGGATCATCATCAAAGACGATCCCTGCCGTCGCACTGCCAGCGCCAAGAACGGCTGCTGGAGCAAGCGTCGCCGCCAATAGCATCGAGCGCGCCGGCATCTTTCTAAAAATAGAGTTTTTGTTCTTCATCGCCATATTTCCCTAAGGTTTGCAAACACAGCCCGTTACAGGGCCAAAGCTACACATATGTACATATGTAAAAGCCGAATGAATCTTTAAAAAGCCGTAAAGATTCTCCGTATTCGACAACATTGATTTGTCGATTTCTTCAAACGAACGCACTTTGTAGATCAACTCCCCCTAAACGACAGGACATTCCCTAAAATGTCCCCGAACACACCGAACGACCTAAAGCTTTAAAAAATGTCGTCGGCTTAAAAATTACCGGCCTGAATAAACACCGGCTGCTTTTGCGTTACGCATCTTTCTCGCATGCCCAATAACGGACGGGTCACACGGGCCTAACTTACCCCAGTCATTTTTTGCTTGTCCAGCCTTTTGTTAAGGATAGGAGACGGCACAAACTGTGCCGTCTCCTGTTTTCCCTTATTGGCTTTTTGTGCACCGCAATAAATGGTCTCTTCCTCTGCCTGACCGATCAGCTGCCGCTGGCCGGGGCCGTTGCCGGCTCCGCCGACGACTGATCCGCACCAAAGATGAATTCCGGCCGGAAAACGTAGGCCATTGCCGGAATGACGAAGAGAGCACTCAAGGCCGACATCGTCAGCCAAACACACATCAGAACGCCCATTTCAGCCTGGAACCGCACCGAAGAGAAGGTCCAGAGAACGATGCTGATCACCAAGGTACTCGCGGTGATAAACACCCCGCGACCCGCACTATGCAGCGCCTTGATAATCGCGCCCATCGGATCGCTGGTTTCTCGAAGCTCCTCGCGAATGCCATCAGCAACGTAGAACGCATAATCAACGCCCAGACCAATGCCAAGGGCAGCCACCGGCACGGTGTTAATGTTCATGCCGATACCCTTCATCGTCATATAGCTGAACGTAATCACGTTCGAGAGCGCAACTGGCACCATGAAGAAGAGGGCAGCCGACCCGTTCCGGTAGACCACTGCTGCACAGAGCCCGACCCAAAGAAGCGCCAGGGCGATGGCTTCGATCTGCTTGGCGAGGATGATCTCGTTCACCGCCCCCAAGACACCGATCAAACCGCCGGCCATGTAATATTCCGGATGCGCTTGTGCTGCAATTTCGCCGATTGCCGTACCGCCTTCATGGGTCTCTCTTTTACCTGCCCCACCAAGTACGGCCGCGCTGACACCCCCACCATAGTCGGAGATTTCATGCGCGATGCCGAAATCTTTCTCAAGCTCAAGCGGGTTTGCGGCAATGTAGTCCTTCAGACGTGCAAGGCCCGTACGGATCGTTACGCCTTTGTGGTCGCGGAACATGAACCGGATCGAGCCTTCGCTGTAGACAAAGTTGTTGAACTTGTCCGCATCCCCCGGCTCGGAACCGGAAAGGTAAAGATAGGCCAGTTCCCCGTTCACCAGAACGTCATCACCAATCTCGTAAAAGCGCGGATTGCCTTCGTAGAAGACCCGTTGAATCGCCGGCAGAAGGTCGGCCAGTGAAACGGACCCGCCGATTTCAGGCTGCGCCTCCATGAAACGCTGAAGGTTGACCATGTTCCGAAGGATTTTCGGAGATTTCAGCGTATTCTTTGGCCCTCTCACGACGATAAACATGCGATCGGCGCCACGGTACGTCGTATTGATGATTTCCGCGTCAACATTGTAGTCCGAATCCTGCCACAGAATTGGCGAACCCGGATTGGCATCCCCCACCGTGAGCTTGAAGGAAATTGCCCCTCCCACAATGAAAACCACAAACGCCGTAACCAAAATCAATTTCCGTGACTTCCCACCGGTAGTCGCTTTCACGGCCAAATCCAGGAAGCCGCGGATAGCCGGCTGTAAATCAATCGGGTGCAGCACGGCTTTCGGGTTTTTTACATAACTCAACAGGAGCGGCGTCAGGAAATAGGCGCTTACGATGATCGTAAACACCCAAATCGTCCCAGTGATTGCCACATGTTCAAGCAACGGAATCGGCGTCAGTGCAACGACAAGCATGGCACCAGCATCGGCAACAATCCCAAGCATGAGCGGTCGGGTCAGCATTGACATTGCTTGTAGGGCCGCCTGCTTCATATCCGTGTAGCCGGCGTTGATGTTGTCATCAAATCGAACCGTCAACTGCACAGAATGCGAAATAGCCAAGGCTGTTAATAGAAATGC
>CAYTAE010000153.1:0-4088 GCA_964435655.1 uncultured Rhodospirillaceae bacterium | reverse complement strand
GGTGGGGCCGGCGTCCCTGGGCCAGGTTGTTCAAAACAACTTCCACAACTGGATCAGTGTCAGCCGTTCAAACGGCTGGGGCAATCAACTCGACAACGAACCCGGCGTCGTCCTCTATTTCGAGCGAAAGTGGCGAAAATTAAAGGAATTTTCTGCCCACGGCCTGGGCGTCGATCTAACACCCCATGTCGGGGGAAGCGTCGGCAACGTGTTTACCTATTTGGCCAGCGGCTTCGCAATCCGCCTTGGCGAAAACTTGCCAAGCGATTATGGCCCGCCACGCATTCGCCCTTCCCTGCCGGGCACCGGCTTCTTTGTGCCCCAGGACGGCTTTGGCTGGTATCTTTTTGCTGGCGCAGAAGGCCGCCTGATCGCGCGCAACATCTTTCTCGATGGCAACAGCTTTTCCAGCAGCCACAGCGTTTCCAAAAAAAACCTGGTCGGCGATTTTCAGGTTGGGGTCGCGCTGACCTTTCGCAGGGCCCGCATCACCTTCAGCCAAATTTTCCGCACACGCGAATTTCACGGCCAGTCCAAGGCGGACCGGTTCGGTGCCATCAGCCTTTCGGTGAAGCTTTAAAATGCATTTATGCCACTGCTATTATTGCTTTTACGCACTACATATAAGGCGCATGCCTTAGCAATCCCGTATGCTTAGAAAAGGTGCTACAATTCTTGAATCTGCCACAACACGACAGGCTCCATTTCGTTAATCCATTTTTTGGAGGAAAGAACGCATGGAACTTCCGTTACAGATTACCTTTCGAAACATGGACCCATCAGAATCGGTCGAAATAAACGTTCGGGAAAAGGCAATAAAGCTCGAACGTTTATCCGATCGCATTACGAGCTGCCGCGTCGTCATCGAGGCGCCACACCGCCATCATAAAAAGGGCAAGCTCTACAATGTGGGAATCGACATCTCCATTCCGGGCAAGGAACTTGTCGTCAATCATAATGGGCCCAAAAACCATGCCCATGAGGATGTTTATGTCGCAATCCGGGATGCCTTCAGCGCGGCGACCCGGCAATTGGAGGACCATGTGCAAAAACATGATCCGAAAAGACAGAAGTCGCACGCCGCTTCCTGACTCTCGCCGCAACTTTGCAAAAGCCGCCTGCGCTTAAGCGTCGCGCTTAAGCTTCAGGTGGTAGCGAACGTTTCAGGATGGCTCAGAAACTTGTCTGAAGACTGAAGAAAAACCGCATGCTGTTGTCGCCCTCTGTGAAGACAAGCCGCGTCAACGGCAGGGCAACTTCGAAATTCGCCGTCATGGTTTCATAAATCCATGTCCGAACACCAGCCCCGGTTGAACTCAGCGAACGCTGACGCCCGTCATTGTCCCAAACCGCCCCAAGGTCATAAAAGCCATAGAGCTGGTATCGCTTCACGATATCCCACGCAACAGAGCGCCCATATTGAAGCTCCAGAATGCCCCCTACGCCATCGACCCCGGTCAGTTCAGATGGGTCATAGGCCCGGCCAAAACGAGTGCCGCCGAGACGAAATTCTTCGGCCGAGAGAAGCGCATGGGTGGATTTCTGGCCGGCAACAAAAAGGCTCAAGCCCCATCTGTTCGTGATTTTCTGATAACGGTACATGTCTGCCGTTACCTTCGTAAAATCACTGCGCCCGCGAAACCGCGAAAGATTAAGCGCGCCTTCCTTCGATTCGCCGAAGATTTTAAGACCCTGGCTAAATTCTAGACCGACCTGGTTCGTGCCCCCGTATTTGTTCCCAAGAAGCGTATCGCCGAAGTAATAACGCCCGCCAAATCGAAGCACCCGAAGGCGATCGTCAAAGGTCTCAACGCCCAACTGTTCTTCGTCGCTGTTCAGATAGTCAAACCGCCCATGGACATAAAGACTTTCCGCCCGCGACCGAATCAGAGGATGCTGCACTTCGAGACTTAGACGCGTCCCGGTACTTTCCAGGCCAAAGATTTCAAGATCGGCACCGGAATCGATAAAGCTTTGCGATCCCGCAAGGATGACCTTCGTCCCTTGGGACCCGATCGACTGCTCATGGCGGATCGCGAAATAGAGAAGCTCTTCCGGTGTATCCGGAATCGTATAAAAGGTAAGCCGTGTCCGTTCGAGCAAACCGAAAAGCGAGTTAAGATCCACGGTGACATAGCCCTGCAACCGCCCGACATCCGGCGTGCCTCGATTGTCGAGACCGGCATAACCCTCCACCGGATCGTGGTGAAGGGTGAGGTGAAGTTCATAAATCCCCGCTTCCAAATCCACCGGGCGCAGGGCGGAACGCATCCACAACCCCGGAAGATCGTTCAAAAGAAGGATCGTGCGCTCAAGCGCCGAAAGGGTCGCCGGACGGACATCGGTAAGATTCGCCGCATGACGCGCCAGCAGAGCCTCGCCACCCGGTGCATCGCCATCAAAGACGACGCGCTCGACATAGCCTTCGATAATACGAATGCGCAAGACGCCTTCATTGAGGCTTTGAGGAGGTGCCACCGCCCGGGAAAGCACATAACCCGCCTTGTGGTATTTCTCCGTAATCACCGCAAGAAGGGCTTCGACATCGCTCAGCGAAATATCGCGGGCCAGGCTGTTTGCGTACAGTTCCGCAAATTCCGAAGCCGCAAACACCGTTGCGCCTTCAACCTCAATTTTTTCAAGAACAAAGGTTTCCACCACTTCCGGCGCTGGCGCCACTTCAATTTCCGGCGTTTCGATTGCATCAATCTCAGCCGGGGGACGTTCGGGCTTTACCAGCCGTTTTTCGACCTGGCCCACCTCGGAAGAGGGTCTGCTCTGCTGCGCGAACGCATCGATCGGCACACTCAACGCCGCCAGGACGCAAAAGCCGGCCAGCCAGCAGGAAAAAAGCGGCTTTTTTTCGTTAACGAAATACCGCCCGTTTTTGCCAGCCTTGGTTAACACGCACGCTCTCCCTGCGGGCTTTTCAATGAATTCTAGTCACTAGATATTAATTAGAATTAAAAAAACATTAATAGAAACAATTTTAAATAAATTAGCGCCAAAACACAAATAAATCCGAAACGAAACTTATTGAAACTTTCTCTTAATTCGACGGTTATTGGAGGCATTACAAAAGAGATGGAATTTTACGAGGAATAGGACGATGCAAAATCCAGGCAAAAAATTCGCGCGGCTCGCCTTTCTGGCGGCCTTCGCATTTGTCGGGCTTGGCGCCATAACGGAGCCTGCGACTGCCGGCAATCAAAGCGCCGGCAATCGTGAGAGCGCCCCCGCCACCCAGGCGAAGAATGTCGCCGGCTTGGCGGGAAGCGATTGGCAAGGACAGGTCAAATCCTCTGCGAACGCGGCTGCCAAGAAGGCTGGGGAAATCACCGTCGCCTCCCTCAATCCGCGGCGCGATCCGAACACATCGCAGCCAAAACACTGGTCGATCACAAATTACATCGGCGATGTCCGGGTTCGCATAGCCACGGGCGCAAGCTGGAAACCGCTGGCGAAAACAGCAACCCACATCGCTCCTGGCATGCAGGTGAAAACCGGCGCCGATGGCCAGTTTGTCCTCAAGCAGGGCAAGGACGTGATCACCGTTTCGTCGAACAGTGAAATCGAAATTCCAACCAAGGGCACCGACAGCATTTTCCAATCCCTTGGCAAGGCGCTGTTCGACATGGACCGGCGGCCAGAACGACGCTTTTCCGTCGGCACACCTTATCTCGCAGCCGTCATCAAAGGCACCATCTTCACGGTAACGGTCGATGCGCTGGGTAGTTCCGTCGACGTGCATGAGGGTGCCGTCCAGGTTGCCTCGTTGAAAGGCCGCAATGTCACGATCCTGCGGCCGGGCCAAAGGGCACGCGTCGATTCAAAAGGCCGTGGCCAGATTAACGTTGGAAAAGGCAAAGGAAAAATCCATCGGATTAAATCGACGCTTGGGGCCAAGCATATTGATGCCGCCTTCGTAACCGCGGGCCTAGTTGCCAATTGGACCCCGGAGGGGAATTCCGGAAATGGCAATAGCGGCAACGGCAACAACGGCAACAACGGCAACAACGGCAATAACGGCAATAACGGCAACAACGGCAACAACGGCAACAACGGCAACAACGGCAACAACGGCAACA
>CAYTAE010000152.1:0-4132 GCA_964435655.1 uncultured Rhodospirillaceae bacterium | reverse complement strand
CGGCGCTTATCAAGGGCTGCCGCGATGAACGGATGCCTGCGGTCGCCGTTACGGATACAAACAATCTTTTTGGCGCTCTTGAATTTGCCAGCACTGCTTCGGAATCGGGTATCCAACCTATTCTCGGCTGCCAAATTTCCCTGGCAGATGAAACGGGGAAGGGTTCGGAAAAAAACGGGCAGGCATGTGATGACATCGTTCTTCTTGTACAGAGCGAGGCGGGCTATCGCAGCCTGATGCAGTTGGTAAGCGGGGCCTATCTTCAATCGGCGTCCGAAACGGCCCCCTGCGTAACGCTTGAAGGCCTTGAAGCCGCAAGCGAGGGGTTGATTGCCCTGACCGGTGGTTCGAAAGGTGCCCTTGGGCGTCTTCTTCTTGACGGCCAGGAGACGGCAGCAGAAGAACTTCTGCTTCGTCTGGAAAAAATTTTTCCTTCCCGGCTTTATGTCGAAATTCAGCGCCACGGCATGGCGGAAGAAGACGCGACGGAAGCCGGTTTTCTGGACCTTGCTTATCGGCACGATCTTCCGCTGGTGGCAACAAACGACGTCTTCTTTTCAGACAAAACCATGTTCGAAGCCCATGATACGCTTCTTTGCGTGGCCGAAGGCGTTCAGGTTTCGAATCCCAACCGCCGCAGATTGACGCCCGAGCATCGTTTCAAATCCGCTGATGAAATGAGGGCTCTTTTCGAAGACCTTCCCGAAGCGGTCGATAACACCCTGGTCATCGCTAGGCGGTGTGCCTTTCTGCTGGAGGCGCGGGCGCCTTTCTTGCCAGCCTTTCCGACGGCGTCCGAAGAAAGCGAGGCGGAAGCGCTGCGCAAGCAGGCCGAGGCGGGATTGGAAACGCGGCTTTCCACCCAAGTTTTGATGCCTTCGATGAACGCGGAAGAGAAAACACATCTGGAAAAGCGTTATCGGGAACGCCTTGATTACGAACTCGATGTCATTAACCGGATGGGCTATCCCGGCTATTTCCTTATCGTTGCCGATTTTATCCAATGGGCGAAACGTGAAGCTATCCCGGTGGGTCCGGGGCGTGGGTCCGGTGCGGGGTCTGTCGTTGCCTGGTCCCTGACGATCACGGACATCGATCCGCTGCGCTTTGGACTGCTTTTCGAACGCTTTTTGAACCCGGAACGCATCTCGATGCCTGACTTTGACATCGATTTCTGTCAGGAGCGGCGCGATGAGGTCATCGCCTATGTTCAAAAGAAATACGGATATGATCGCGTCGCCCAAATCATCACTTTCGGAACCCTGCAGGCGCGCGCCGCGCTGCGCGACGTCGGACGTGCGCTTGGCATGCCTTACGGGCAGGTGGACCGGCTTTGTAAGCTGGTGCCTTTCAACCCAGCCAATCCAGTTCATCTCAAAGAGGCGATTAAAGGCGAGCCACGCCTGAAGGCGTTGCGGGATGAAGATCCCACAACCGCACGCTTGCTTGATATCGCGATGAAGCTGGAAGGCCTGTATCGCCACGCTTCGACCCATGCCGCCGGTGTCGTTATTGCCGACCGCCCGCTGGCTGAACTCATTCCTCTTTATCGGGACCCACGTTCCGACATGCCGGTGACGCAGTTTTCGATGAAATATGTCGAAAAGGCGGGTCTCGTAAAATTCGATTTCCTTGGCCTAAAAACCCTGACCGTTATCGCGCGCACGCTGGAACTTTTGAAAAAACGAGATGTGGATATTGATATCTCTCTGGTGCCGCTTGACGACGAAAAAACGTACAAGATGTTTGCTATTGGCGACACCATCGGCGTGTTCCAGTTGGAAAGTTCGGGCATGCGGGATGTGCTTAAGCGCATGCAGCCGGACTGCTTCGAGGATATCATCGCGCTTGTCGCGCTTTATCGTCCCGGTCCGATGGATAACATTCCCCGTTACATCGCCTGCAAACATGGACGCGAGAAGCCGGATTACCTGCACCCGCTTCTTGAAGGCATCCTGAAAGAGACCTTCGGCGTCATTATTTATCAGGAACAGGTGATGCAGATTGCCCAGGTGCTTTCGGGCTTCACCTTGGGGGCTGCTGATATTCTGCGCCGGGCCATGGGTAAAAAAATTAAGGCCGAGATGAAAGCCCAACGGCAGCATTTTATTGATGGCGCGGTTGCCAAGGGCGTTGCAGAGAAGCAGGCCGCTGATATTTTCATTCATGTTGATAAATTTGCCGGCTATGGCTTTAACAAATCCCATGCTGCGGCTTATGCGTTTGTTGCCTATCAGACGGCGTATCTAAAGGCGAATTACCCTGTCGAATTTATGGCGGCGCTGATGTCGTTCGACATGAACAACACCGACAAGTTAAGCGGGCTTTGGCAGGAGCTGACGCATCTCGACATTGCGTTGCTGCCGCCTGACGTTAATCGTTCCGAGGCAGCCTTTGGTGTCGAGACGACGGAAGCGGGGGGTGCGGCGATCCGCTATGCGCTGGCGGCGTTGAAAAATGTTGGTGCCCAGGCCATGGAGCATCTTGTCGATGCGCGCACCGAAAACGGGCCTTTCCGGGATATCTATGACTTCGCATCCCGGCTGGACCCACGCATGATGCACAAACGCCAGTTCGAAAGTCTGGTCCAGGCGGGGGCTTTCGATACGCTTTGTGAAAACAGAGCCCAGGTTTTTGCCGGCATCGAACCCTTGATGGGCCATGCAAATGCCATTCAGCAGGCGCGTGACAGCCATCAAACAAGCCTTTTCCAGGAAGGCGGGGAAGCACCCGCCAATTTCCTTCCAGAAGTTGCGGAATGGGACGTGATGGACCGCCTCCGCCGAGAGTACGATGCCGTCGGCTTTTATCTTTCCGCACATCCTCTGGATGCTTATGCGTCGGTATTGGAACGGTTGCAGGTGGTGGCGGCGGTCGATCTTTCCGGCCGTTTGGCGAATGGTACGGTGGCGCGTGTGCAACTCGCCGGTACGGTGATCGGCAAACAGGAACGTACTTCTGCCAAGGGCAACCGCTTTGCTTTCGTGCAGCTATCGGATTCGAGCGGCGCTTATGAAATTCTCCTTTTTTCAGAATTGTTGGTAAATGCGGGTGAACTCCTCGAATCTGGCATGCCGCTCTTGGTAACGGTCGACGCCAGGATGGAGGGAGAAACCCTTCGCCTGGCTGCCCAGAAAATTGAGGCCCTGGATAAAGTAGCAACTGTCACCGGCGGCCGGATTGCCATTCAGCTACGTGATCCCAGCGCCCTAAATCCTCTTAAGGATCTGATTTCAAAGGGTGATCCTGGACGGGGCATCGTTTCTCTGGTCTTTCCGCTTGGTGCTGACACAGAGATCGAGATGCAGATTCCCGGGCATTTTGCTCTTACGGTGCGGGCCCGAGAGGCGATTCGGCATCTTCCAGGTATTGGCGAGGTTCGAGAAAGCTAGGCGCTTTCCTCTAAAAGCCCCAATTTCCAACCTTTTTTCTTGAAAATTGTGGCGAGGACGGCTATGTAGCTGCCAATTACAACTTCGCACGCGGGATGCGGTCTTGGGACGTTGGTCATAGTGGCTTCGTCTCGACAAGGCCGATCCGGTGTTCGGGGCCAAGTGGCGCCGAATGTTTTTCCCGCGGAGGCATAACCGGAGAAGACGAGGAAAAAATGGCACTCCCAACCTTTACGATGCGCCAGCTTCTTAAAGCTGGCGTTCATTTCGGTCATGTCGTTCGGCGGTGGAACCCGCGGATGGCCCCTTATATCTATGGCGCCCGCAACGGCATCCATATCATCGACCTTGATCAGTCGGTGCCGCTTTTATACCGAGCGATGAAGGAGGTCCGCAGCGTTGTCGCAAATGGCGGTCGAGTCCTTTTCGTTGGTACGAAACGCCAGGCATCGGAGAAAATCGCGGAAGAGGCAACCCGCTGTGGCCAGCACTACGTGAATCATCGTTGGCTTGGTGGCATGCTGACGAATTGGCAGACCATTTCACGGTCCATTCGGCGCCTGAAAGAACTGGAAGAGCAGCTAGCGGCCGAGCAGACCCTGCTCACCAAGAAGGAAACCCTTCAGCTAACCCGTGAACGGGACAAGCTGGAGCGGGCCCTGGGTGGCATCAAAGACATGGGCGGTCTTCCGGATATTCTCTTTGTTATCGACACGAATCGCGAAGAGCTTGCCATCAAG
>CAYTAE010000151.1:0-4174 GCA_964435655.1 uncultured Rhodospirillaceae bacterium | reverse complement strand
CGCAGGCCGGCGACATCCGATCCGGCGTCGGGTTCCGTCACGGCGATGGCCGTAATCAATTCACCCGTTGTAATTTTCGGCATGTATTTCGCAAGCTGCGCGGTGTTGCCGGCATTGGCAAGATGGGGCGAGCCCATGTCCGTGTGCACCAGAACCGTCGCCGTAAAGCCGCCGAAGGTGCAGCGGCCAAGTTCTTCGGCAAGCACGGTGGTGGCAAGGGTGTCGAGGTCGGCACCGCCATGTTTTTCCGGGTAGGTGAGGCCGAAAAAGCCAAGGGCGCCCATCTTGCGGAGCACCTCGCGGGGGACCATGCCGTCTTCTTCCCACTGTTCGCCAAAGGGTTCGACTTCTTCCTCCAGAAAGCGGCGAATTTGCTCACGGAAAAGGTCAAGCTCTTCGGTGGCATAAATGGATTCCATGGTCGTGCCTGCTCTGTGGATTTAACTTTTGGATTCGTTTTCGGGGCCGATCTCGACAAGGGGCGATTTGTGCGGGACGGTGTCGCCCTGGCTGCAATGAATGGCTTCGACGATGCCGTCCGCTTCGGCAACCAGATTGTGGACCAGCTTCATCGCTTCCATGACAACCAGAACGTCGCCCGCCTTTACGCGGGCCCCCTTCGCGACGGAAAGGGCCGTGATTAGCCCCGGCATGGGCGCGTAAAGGACGTGGTGGGTTGTTTGCGGGGCGCTGGCGCTCTGCTCGGCGGCAAGGTGGGATTCCAGCGTGAAGACCGTGTTGTGGCCATCGCCGGCGATGACAATTTGATCCTCGGTGATGGTGGCGCGAAACTCGTGCCGCGCGCCATCCATCCACAGGCAGACCCGATTGTCTGTCAGCCGCTTGGCGCGAATGTCGATTTTTTGTTCGCCCCGAGTGACGCAATAGTCGCCGTCATGGCCGGCAATTTTGACGTCTTCGGCGGTGTCTTGACGTTGCAGACGCAGATGGGTCACGCCGGAATTGACGCTTTGGTCCACCACCCGCCAGGGGCCAAGGGACTGCCAGGGAGAATTGGGGGTGACGCTGGCGCCCGGTGCGCTGGCTTCCACGTGCAGCACATAGGCAATGCCGGCCAGGGTTGCGTCGTCCGCTGCCGGGGCCTCTTTCCAGCCATCGGGAAAACTTTCGGCCAGAAACCGGGTCGTCAGGGGGCGTTCCGAAAAATTCGGATGGGCCAGCACGTCGCCCAGAAAGGCGATGTTCGTCGTGACCCCGGCCAGGGCGTAATTGGCCAGGGCGGCGCTTAAACGCCGGCGGGCTTCTTCGCGGTCTTTGCCATGGGCGATGACCTTGGCAAGCATCGAATCGTACCAAGGCATGACCTCGCTGCCGGCCGAAACCCCACTGTCGACGCGCACGCCGTCGCCCTGGGGTTCGTCGTAAAGAAGCACCGGGCCGATCTCGGGACGAAAATCATCCGCCGGGGCTTCGGCATTTACGCGGGCTTCAATCGCCCATCCGGAAACGGCAAGGTCGCCTTGTGCGAAGGGAATGGCGTCGCCTGCGGCGATGCCGATCTGCAGCGCGACCAAATCCAGGCCGGTCACCAGTTCCGTCACCGGATGCTCGACCTGAAGGCGCGTGTTCATTTCCAGAAAATAGGCTTCGCCGGTGTCCTCGTCATAGAGAAATTCGATCGTGCCAAGGGAATCGTAGGCAATGGCTTTGGTGATGCGAACGGCATAATCGAAAAGCGCTGCGCGCATCTTTTCGTCCAGAAAACCGGCTGGGGCCTCTTCGATAATTTTCTGATGGCGGCGCTGGATGGAACATTCCCGTTCAAACAGGTGAACGACGTTTCCATGTTTGTCGCCGGCGACCTGCACTTCGATGTGGCGCGGGTTGAGGATTGCTTTTTCCAGCAGGACGGTTTCGTCGCCAAAGGCAGATTTTGCTTCCTGGCGTGCCAGCGCCAGGGTTTCCAGAAATGTTTTGTCGTCTTCAACCAGGCGCATGCCCTTGCCGCCGCCACCGGCCGAGGCCTTGATGAAAACGGGAAAACCAATATGCTTTGCCGCCTTGAACAGCGTGGCGTCGTCCTGGGTTCCGTAATGGCCGGGAACGACCGGAAGCCCGGCTTCCTCGGCAATTTTCTTTGCTTCGACCTTCGACCCCATCTTGTCGATGACGTCGGCCTTTGGCCCGACGAAGCCGATGTTTGCGTCCGCGCAGGCCTGGGCCAGGGCCGGGCTTTCGGCCAGAAAGCCATAGCCGGGATGGATGGCGTCCGCTTCCGCCCGCTTTGCCGCGTCCAGGATGGCGTCGATGTTGAGATAGCTGGCGGCCGCTTCCCTGGGGCCGATGCAATAGGCCTTGTCGGCCAGGCGAACGTGCAGGGAATCGGAATCGGCTTCGGAATAGGTGACGGCGGTGCGAATGCCAAGTCTCTGACAGGTTTTCAGGATGCGAACAGCAATTTCGCCCCGGTTGGCGATCAGTAGGCATTTCATTGTTTTTTTCCTTTTCGCCACCAGGGGGTCTGCTTGTTCAGGAAGGCGGTAATCCCTTGCTGACCCTCTTCGGTTTCCCAGGCATCGGCTAAGGCGGTCAGTGTGTAATCACGATTTTTTTCATGGTCGTGGGCGGCGACGAAATGGACCAACCGTTTCGTTGCGGCAATCGCACCCGGCGCGGCTTGTAAAAATTCCACAACTTCTTTTTCGACGGCGGCGTCCAGATCTTCCGGGGCCACCACCTGGCCCAGCAGGTTCAGGCCATGAGCTTCCTCGGCAGAGAAAAGCCGGCCGCTGAAAAAAACCTTCCGGGCATTGCCCGGCCCCATTGCGCGCACGACATAGGGTGAAATGGTCGCCGGTATAAGGCCAAGGCGAACTTCCGTCAGGCCAAAGCGGGCGGTGCGGACGCCGATGGTCAAATCGCAGACGGCCATCATGCCCGTGCCGCCACCATAGGCCGCGCCATTGATCCGTCCGATCACGGGTTTTGGCAGGGTGTCCAATTCGTACAACATGTCGGCAAGTTCGCCGGCTTCATGGATGCGCCCCTCGCGCGCCATGGCGGCATTGGCCTCCATCCAGCGCAAATCGCCGCCGGCGCAGAAACTTTTCCCTTCGCCCGTCAACACGACGACACGGATGTTTTCATCCCCGGCGATGTTGCGGACCGCGTCCCGCATTTCGGCAATCAGCGCTTTGTTCATGGCGTTGTGAACGTCCGGGCGCGCAAGGGTTACCTGGCAGACGCCACGTTTGTCGGTTGCAACTTTGAGCGTTTCGTAAGCCATGCTTTGTTACATCCGGTAGACGGGGTGATAACCCGTCTCGGGTTCAAGCGCGTCGCCAAGGGCCAGGCACAGGCCCAGCGTGTCGCGTGTCTTCGTTGGTTCAATCAGGCCGTCGTCCCAGACCCGCGCCGTGATGTGATAGGGGTTCCCCTGTTCGGCATACAGCGCCTGGGTGCGTTCGGCGATGTCGTCCAGTTCCTTCTGGGTGACCTTGCCGCCGCCGATGCCCGCTTTTTTGACTTCCGTCATGACGACGACGGCGGTGTCGCCGGCCATCGTCGCGATGTAGGACGTGGGCCAGGTAAACAGGAAATTCGGCATCAGGCCGGCGCCGCACATGCCGTAATTTCCGGCGCCGCAGGAATTGCTGACGATGACGGAATATTTCGGCACGCGCGCATTGGCAACGGCGTAGACAAGTTTTGAGCTGTGTTTCGCGATGCCGCCTTCTTCGGCCTCCCGGCCAACGATAAAGCCGGTGATGTTGTGCAGGAACAGCAGCGGAATGTTGCGCTGGCAACATTTTTCGATGAAATGGGCGCCCTTTAACGCGCAATCCGCAAACAGGATGCCGTTGTTGGCGAGGATGCCCACGGGATAGCCGTGCAGATGGGCAATGCCGCAGATCAGTTCTTCCCCAAAATGCGGTTTGAAATCCTCAAAGTCGCTGTCGTCCACCAGGCGGGCAATGACTTCATACATGTCAAAGCCCTGCTTGCGGTCTTTCGGCAGGATGCCAAGCAGTTCGTCTGCCGGATAACGCGGCGGCTTTGGGTCTTGCGTTTTTGCATGGGTCGGCCGCGTCCAGTTCAGCCGGGCGATGGTGGCGCGCAATTTTCCCAGGGCTTCCGGTTCGCTGTCGGCGACATCGTCGGAAACGCCAGAAACCCGTGTGTGCATGTCGGCACCGCCCAGGGCTTCCGGCTC
>CAYTAE010000150.1:0-4206 GCA_964435655.1 uncultured Rhodospirillaceae bacterium | reverse complement strand
AGCCGAAGAGGAGGGTGAACGTCGTCAGCGCGATCACGACCGGACCGCGTCGCCAATTTGATCGCCGGCCTGATCGGCAACGTGACGGATCACTTTTCCCATGGCTGAAGGCAGGGCATGTTCGCCAAACCGGTCCGGCAAACACCAGACCGCGCCTTTCGATGCCGCCCGGCCACGGCTTGCCGCCGTCACGTCTGCCATCACGACGCAAAGTTCCAGCCGGAAATGGGAAAAATCGTGGCGTACGCCTCCCGGTAGCCACACCCTGGAAACGAGCTTTGTCGCCGGCACCGGCGCATGGGACCAGGCCTCTTCTGCAGCCCAGATTTCTTGCCGCCATTCGGTAGAGGGAAATTCCATCATGCCGCCAAGCAGTCCCGTTGCCGGGCGGCGGCGCAGCAGAACGGCGCCATCCCCCCGCCGAAGCCAAAAGACAACGCCATGACGCGTCGGGCGGGGCTGTCGTCGGACGCGTTTTGGAAGGTCGCCTTCCAAGCCCTGGGCATGGGCCTCGCAGGCAAACGCCCATGGACAATGGGAACAATCCGGACGAACCGGGCGGCAAAGGGTACCGCCAAGTTCCATAATGGCATGGGCGTAATCGCCCGGACGGCGTTTGGGGGTTAGCGTCGCGGCGCCATCCCGGATTTGTTTTTTTGCCTGGGGCAGGGGATCGGTGATTGCAAAAAGACGTGCGATCACGCGTTCGACATTGCCGTCAACGACCGTTGCCGGCTTTTCAAAAGCGATGGCCGCAATGGCAGCGGCGCTGTAAGGACCGATGCCGGGAAGGGCCAGCAATTCGGCCTCCTCTTCCGGGAAGCGGCCGCCCATCTCGCCGGCGACAATTTTGGCCGTCCGCAGCAGGTTTCGCGCCCGACTGTAATAGCCAAGCCCCTGCCAGGCGTGGAGCAGCGCATCCTGATCGGCCTGGGCCAGGTCTTCCAAGGTCGGCCAACGGTCAAGAAATTTGCGGAAATAGGGCGCCATGGTCGCCGCCTGGGTCTGCTGCAACATGACCTCGCTAAGCCACACCCGATAGGGGTCCGGCGTTTTACCCGCCGCCGTCCGCCACACAAAGGAGCGGTGCCCCCGGTCGTACCAGCGAAGCAGCGCCGCAACGAGGCGGGCGGGCGTCGCCGCTATCTTCTTTTGCCCCTTCTTTGATGGTTTGCGTTTGCCTGTCATGGCCCTGAAGATCGCCTTGCCTTTGTCGCGCCGATTGCCCGAATGGCCCTTCAGGCCTAGCATGGGCCCCCGGACCAATCCATGCCAGCCTGGCAAGGGAAAAGGAAACCCCACCATGGCCCCAAAGCCGTCTTCAAGACGGGTTGGAACGCGATCTCTGGCCCAGCTTGTGCCCTCGATTGCCACAAAGGCTCTGGGCCGCCGGGGGGGTGCGATTGCCAAACTGATCACGAAATGGCCAGAGATCGTCGGGCCGGCCATTGGTCAGGGAAGCCTGCCGAGGAAGCTTGTGTTTTCGAAGGGGTCGCGCAGCGATGGCACGCTTCACGTCGCCGTCGCCAGCAATCTGGCGACGGAGATGCAGCATCTGGAGCCGATGTTGCTGGAGCGGATCAACGGCTTTCTGGGCTACGGCGCCGTCAAAAAACTGCGCCTTACCCAGGACATGCCGGCGGGAACCACGAAGAAAAAACCGCGCGCAAAAACGGCGGCCACAGCCAAGCCACAACCGGACACCAAGGCATCGCGCAACAGCGGCGACAGCCTCGACCAGGCCCTCGCCCGTCTTGGAAGCGCCGTCGAAGCCACCACCAAGGGCAAGGCCGGCCCCGGAACGCCACCCAAAAAATAAGCCGATTTTCCGCCGGATGCGCGACTTGCCGCTTGCCACTGCCAGGCTTATACTGCCCGACATCATGCTATATCTTGTGGGCTTCCGGCGGGCGATCCGCCATATCCTGTTTTTTGTGGTTCTCGTCCTGCCGGTCTATGGCTGCGATTCCGAAGACGGCACGCGCGCACGGACAACCGGCACCGTCGACGCGGCGCCGGGGCCGGTCCATGCCCTTGGCTCGGCCGACGCGCCGGTGACGATTGTCGATTATTCGTCCCTCACCTGCTCCCATTGCGCCATGTTCCACATTGAGGTCCTGCCGCTTTTAAAGAAAAAATACATCGACACCGGAAAAGTCCGGTTCATCTATCGCAACTTCCCCCTCGACAACGTCGCCCACAAAGCCGCCATGCTTGCCGGCTGCGCCTCTGAAGAGAAATATTTCCCACTTCTCGACATGTTGTTTGCGCGCCAACGGCAATGGGCGGCATCGAGCGATCCGCGAACGGAACTGATGAACCTTGGCAAAATGGCCGGAATCGACGCAAAAAGCTTTGCCGCCTGCATGCAGAACACGGCCCTTGGCGATACCATCCTGGAAGAGCGCATCTACGGCGAAAAAGAATATGAAATTCGCTCGACGCCCACTCTGATCATTCAGGGGGAGAAACATGTTGGCGCCGCGTCTTTGGAAGCTCTTGATGAAATTCTCGCCCCCCTCCTAAAGGCAGCGGAAGGAAACTGACGTGCAGTTTCTGAAACTCTCGCTGATGGGCTTTAAATCTTTCGCGGATGCGACGGAGCTGGCCATCGAATCCGGGCTTACCGGCATCGTCGGGCCGAATGGCTGCGGCAAGTCGAACCTGGTTGAAGCATTGCGCTGGTCCATGGGCGAAACGTCTGCCAAACAGATGCGCGGTGGCGAAATGGACGACGTCATCTTTAGCGGGACGACAACCCGTCCTGCGCGCAACCTTGCCGAGGTTTCCCTATGGCTCAGCAATCAGGATCGCACCGCGCCTGCGCTGTTCAACGACATGGACGAACTTCAAGTCTCGCGGCGGATCGAGCGAGGCGAAGGGTCGCTGTACCGGGTGAATGGCCAGGACGTTCGCGCCAAGGATGTCCAGCTTCTGTTCGCCGATGCGGCGACCGGCGCACGTTCCACCGCCCTGGTCAGCCAGGGCAAGATCGGCGCCATCATCAATGCCAAGGCCAAGGATCGCCGTGGTCTGCTTGAAGCGGCGGCGGGCATCGCCGGCTTGCATAGCCGCCGTCATGAGGCCGAGCTTCGCCTGCGCGCCGCAGAAACGAATCTCACGCGCCTCGACGACATCATCGAGACCCTCAACACCCAGTTGCAGGCCCTAAAGCGGCAATCGCGCCAAGCGTCCCGCTATCGTCGCCTGAGCGAACGCATCCGCGAAGTCGAAGCGCTGTTGCTGCACATGAGATGGATTGCCACCCGCGCTGAAATTGCGCGCGCCGAGGCCCAGCTTGCCCAAGGGGAAACAAGCGTTGCCGAGCGCACCCGCGTCGCCGCCGCCGCCGCCGCAACCCAGGCAGAAATCGCAGCGACCCTGCCCGATCTTCGTAAAAACGAGGCCGAAGCCGCCGCCGAATTGCAGGCCTTCCTGCTTGCCCGCGACGGATTGAACGCCGAAGAAGCGCGCCTGCAGACGGCCCAACGGGAATGCGTCGAACGGATTGCCCAGATCGAAAACGATCTGCTGCGTGAACAGGCCCTGGCCCATGACGCGGCCATGGCACTGGAACGTCTAGAAGATGAAAGAAAAATTCTTATCGACGCCCGTGAAGGCGAGGACGCAGCCCAAAGCGACGCGTCTGAACATCTGGCCACGGCAACCACTGAGGTTGAAGCGCTGGAAAGCGAACTGACCGAGTTGACCGAGCGCGTCGCCGCCGATGACGCCCGCAAAACAAAACTTGCCGAGGAACTGCACGATCTGGAAGCGCGACTGACACGAACGGCAACCCAGCAGCAGGAAATTGCCGAACGCCAGGCGCGGCTGAAAGCCGAAGGGATCGGGCCGGAGATTCACAGCGAAGCCGAAAAAGCCTTAACCATCGCCGAAACCCGCGCCGCAAATGCCCACGACACCCTGGAAAAAGCGGAACTGCAACGCGACACCGCCCATGACGAGGCGAACATGGCGCGGGACCATCTGCACGAGGCGGAGAACGCCCTTGCCAAGTTGCATGCCGAAGAAACGGCACTGACCGAACTTTTAGGAAATGCCGAACGCGGCGCTTGGACACCCCTTGTCGATGCGATTGCCGTGGAACCCGGCTATGAAACCGCCCTTGGCGCCGCCCTTGGCGACGATCTGGACGCAGCAGCGGATCTGGACGCCCCCATTCGCTGGCGCGCCGCGACCGGGTCA
>CAYTAE010000149.1:0-4239 GCA_964435655.1 uncultured Rhodospirillaceae bacterium | reverse complement strand
AGGGCGCGCAGCAATTGATAATCTCTCCACTCCGCTTCCCTTTTTTCAGGCCTTGTCGTTTTCAGAGCCGTCTCTTCATTCGTCAGGGCGCCACGCAAATTTTCCTCACGCGACCGTTCAGTGGCTTTCAGTTTTTCAAGACGCGCCGGTTCGACAAGGATGTCGGGGTCGATCCCCTTCGCCTGAATGGAACGCCCCGATGGCGTATAGTAACGCGCCGTCGTCAGGCGCATGGCGCCATATTTCCCAAGTGGAACAATGGTTTGTACCGACCCTTTGCCAAAGGATCGGGTGCCGAGAACGATCGCCCGATGGTGGTCCTGAAGCGCGCCGGCAACAATTTCCGAAGCGGAGGCCGAACCGCCATTGATCAAAACAACAACTGGCAGGCCATCTACCAAATCGCCGGAACGCGCGCTGAACCGTTGCGCATCCTCCATCGAGCGGCCACGTGTCGAAACAATTTCGCCCTTCTCAAGAAACGCATCGGAAACGGCAATGGCCTGATCCAGAAGACCGCCGGGATTGTTGCGAAGGTCCAGAATGAGGCCTTGAAGATTGCCGCCTTTCTCTTCCCGAAATTTTACAATCGCTTTTTCGAGGTTTCTTTCCGTCTGCTCGTTGAAAGAACTGATGCGCACATAACCGATATCGCCTTCCATTCTGGAGCGAACGGATTTGATTTTAATTTTTGCGCGCGTAATGGTTACGTCGATTTGATCGCTTCCCTCACGGCGAATGGTCAATTTGATTTTCTTGCCGACATCGCCCCGCATTTGTTCGACCGCCTGTTGCAAGGTCAATCCCATGACCGGCTGATCATCAAGATGCGTGATGTAGTCGCCGGTCTGAATGCCTGCACGATGGGCCGGCGTATCGTCAATCGGCGACACGACCTTTACAAAACCGTTTTCCATCGTAACTTCAATGCCAAGGCCGCCAAACTCGCCCCGGGTGCGAACCTGCATGTCTTCGAAATCTTTTGGGTTGAGATAGCCGGAGTGAGGATCAAGGGAAATCAGCATGCCGTTGATGGCCGCTTCGATCAGATCCTTGTCTTCCACTTCATCGACATAACTTGCGCGCACGCGCTCAAACACTTGGCCCAGCAGGCTCAATTGACGGTACGTCTCGTCCGAATCTTTTTCTTTTGCCTCAAGCGTTACGGAAAACAGAAACGCCGCCGCAACGGTGACCGCCAAAACAAAAATACGCATTATCCGCTAACCTTGTTTTTTCCTGCCGCCAGCCATGGCAGCGGGTCGATGGATTGGCCTTTACGACGCAGTTCAACATAAAGGGCCGGACTTCCACGCGTCGGGTGGCCCATGATGCCCACGGGTTCCCCGGCAAGCACCCATTGGCCAACGGCCCCGTCAATCCGGAATAATCCAGCCAGTAGAGTATGATAGCCCTCGCTGTGGCGGATGATCAAGAGCCGCCCATACCCACGAAAGGGGCCGGCAAAGACAATCTGGCCATCGAAAGGGGCAATAACCTGGGCAGATTTCCGGGTTTCGATCTGAATGCCCTTGCTGGCCATGCCCAGTTCCGTTTGCTCACCATACCGACGAACAAGCCGCCCGCGTGCCGGCTGGGGAAGCGTCCCGCGCGCTGCCCGAAAGGAGGAAATGGCTGCCGTTGGCAGGGGTGAAAACGCCGTTGCTTTTCGCGTGCGTTCCAGCCGCGTCAAAAGTTCGCGAAGATCTTTTGCCTGTTCGCCCAATTTACGCAGCCGCGTAACTTCCTTTTTGCTTTCCGCGCGCGTCCTCTTTTCCAGAGACTGCTTGCGAGAAAGCAGTCGCCCAAGCTGTTTCCGTTCTTTCGAAAGGGCCCTTGTCTCATCCACCAGATCATCCTGCCGACGACCGATTTCCGCGCGCAGGCTTGAAAAAATCGCAAGCTCGCGGCGCAAAGCACCTGCTTTCGATTCAATTTTAGGAATCGCATAACGAATAAGCTGAATGCTGCGAACGGTGTCGATGGAACGCGCCGGCAAAACAAGAACGGCTTCCTGCGGGACAAGGGCCAACCGTTCAAGGGCAGCAAAAACATTTCCGAATTGATTGTGTTTTTGTTGCAACGCGCGCCGTCGTTCGGAAAGTTTGGCCTCAAGCCCACCAAGCCGACTTTCAAGAGAAGAAACGTTTTCCTCGCGCTCCTGTGCATTGCGCGCTGCGGCAATCATCCCCTTGCGGATGGTGCGAATGTTTTTTGCCAGAGCGTCGGCTTTTTTCTCAAGAGTCGCTTTGCGGCCAAGACCTTTTTCCATGGCACGTTCAACGTCGCGCAGCTCCTGCCCCGGACTTTCCCCCCGCGCAGGCAGGGCCACAAGGAAAAGCAGGACAAGCAAGGCCATGCCATACCCCATGGATCGCCACATGGGATATCGCCACATGATGTTATGCCTTCGCATCACGCACCGAGGGACCGGCATCACTGGAAACAAGAAGCGAATGGCCGGTCATCTCCGACGGTTGCGATAGCCCAAGCAATTCAAGCAGGGTCGGCGCAACGTCTGCAAGTGCGCCGTCGGCAAGCAAGGTCTCGGGTCCGTTCACTAACACGACGGGAACGCGATCAAGGGTATGGGCCGTGTGCGGCTCGTCGCTGATTTCATCTTTCATCTTTTCGACATTGCCATGGTCGGCAGTAATCAAAAGCACGCCATCCGCCTGGACGACGGCATCGGCCAGCCGTCCAAGGCAGCGATCAAGCGTCTCCACCGCTTTGATTGCTGCCGCAAGCTTGCCCGTATGGCCAACCATGTCGCCATTTGCGTAATTTACAACAACCAGATCAAACCGGGACGCGTGGATCGCCTCAACCAAGCGATCCGTCACCTCATCGGCCGACATCTCCGGTTGCAGATCATACGTGGCGACCTTTGGCGACGGCACCAGAATACGTTCTTCGCCAGGGAAACATTGCTCACGGCCACCGTTCAGGAAAAAGGTGACATGAGCGTATTTTTCCGTCTCGGCAATACGAAGCTGCGTTTTTCCGGCCGCGGCCACGACCTCGCCAAGAATCCCCTTCAGTTCCGTGTTTGGAAAAAGCACGGCGTGAAACGTATTTAGATCTTTTGAATATTCCGTCAGGCCAAGAGCCGGGTTCTGCGGGAGACATTGCTGACGTTTAAAATGGTCAAAATCCGGATCAAGCAAGGCCGCAAACATTTGCCGAACGCGATCTGCACGGAAATTCGCCATCAACACGCCATCGCCTCCATGGATACCGTCATGGCCTGTGATCGCAACCGGCTGAACAAATTCGTCGGTTACGCCCTCCTCATAGCTTTTTGCAATCGCAGCAATCGGATCGTCTGCCCTCTCGCCGTGACCTTCGGCAAGGACGCGGTACGCCTTTTCCGTCCGCTCCCAACGATTGTCACGATCCATCGCGTAATAGCGCCCGCAAAGACTGGCGACTCGAAAGCCTGGCAATTTTCCGGCTTTCGCAAGAAAGGTTTCAAGATAGCCCTTCGCGCTTTGTGGTGGTGTATCACGACCATCGAGGAAGGCGTGCAACGCCACCTTCACATTTGCGGCGACAAGAATTCGCACCAAGGCCAGAAGATGTGCCTGGTGGGAATGCACGCCACCCGGCGAAAGCAGCCCCATCAGATGACAGGTGCCATCCTTTTCCAAAACCCTGGCAATGAAGGCCTGAAGATCGGCGTTCCCGGCAAGGCTGCCGTCTGCGACCGCCGCATCAATCCGGGGCAGGTCCTGGGCAACGACGCGCCCGGCACCCAAATTCATGTGGCCGACTTCCGAATTTCCCATTTGGCCGGCGGGCAGACCCACATCGCCTTCGGACGCCTGCAGCAACCCATGGGGACAGGCCGCCAGAAACCCATCCCAATTCGGCGTTTGGGCCTGGGCGATCGCGTTCATTTCACGCGCCTCGCGATGGCCCCACCCGTCAAGGATGCAAAGCACGACAGGGCGGCGTTTTTTGGTTGCGGGCATGGCGGTTGTCATCCGGGTTGTATAGGGGAAATCCTGGGATGGCGGTAGCCCGACGCCGACAAGGCACCAAAAACGCCAAATCTTTTATGCACCGGTGCCCCGGTGATAGGGATGGCCCGACAAAATCTGCTGGGCGCGGTAAAGCTGTTCGGCAAGCATCGTGCGCACAAGCAGATGGGGCCAGATCATCGGCCCCAGGGAGAGGACAAAATCCGCCCGCTCAAAGGCGGCCCGATCCAGCCCATCGGCGCCGCCGATCAGCAGG
>CAYTAE010000148.1:0-4250 GCA_964435655.1 uncultured Rhodospirillaceae bacterium | reverse complement strand
CATGGAAAATTTTTCTTTTAATCCCTTTTCTGTTTTTAACAATGTCCGAAGCTAACGCCACAAGCCTTGAGGACACGCTCTACCTTGACCTCAAGGATGGCCGGGTCGTGATTGCGTTGCGTCCAGACCTGGCCCCCAATCATGTGGCTCGCATCAAAGAGCTTGCCCGTGAAGGCTTTTATGACGGGCTTAACTTTCACCGGGTGATCGACGGCTTCATGGCGCAGACCGGGGACCCTCGTGGCAATGGCACCGGTGGCTCCGGCACGAATCTGAAAGCGGAATTTTCAAACGAACCCCATGTCAGGGGAACGCTTTCCATGGCCCGGGCCCAAAATCCGGACAGCGCCGACAGCCAGTTCTTCATCATGTTTGCGCCGGCACCTTTTCTGGACAATCAATACACCGTCTGGGGCCAGGTAACGTCAGGTATCGAGTTCGTCGATAACATCAAAAAAGGCGACCAACAGGACAACGGCACGGTAACGGACCCTGACAAAATTATTCACCTTCGGGTCGCGGCAGACGTTGAAGCTGGAAAATAACTGGAAAGCCCTACCCCTTTCAGAGTAGGGGTGGGGCTCCTTTATGTGGGCCCGTAGCTCAGTTGGTAGAGCATCTGACTTTTAATCAGAGGGTCACAGGTTCGAATCCTGTCGGGCTCACCACTTTTAAAAATAACATCAAATAGGTTGTACATAGCTAAATCGATAGGGGTGGATCGAAAAATCCTTGTACCAGAAAGATGGCGGTTACGATTGCTTTGAAAATTTATCCATGGATTTGACAAACTTCTCATGCATGTCGAGGCGCGCTTTTTTGGAAAAGACAACGTGCAAGGCCCATGCGAAAAATACGAGAAAGTATCCCACGCTAAATTCTGTTTTGCGCTCCAAAAAAACGACCGCTTTTGGAAAATAGACCGTGAGAAGAACGAAGCCTTCAATAAAAAAGATGCCCCAAAGGGCTGGTAAAATTAGCCTGTAAAAAGGCGCTTTCCATCTGACCTTTCCACGCAAAGCCCAAAGGCATGCTTTTGGAAAATTGTAGAGAATTGGTAGAAAAACCAGGTAGCACAGTGCAAAGCCCAGCGTTCCGCCGCCAATGAGCAATGCCATCTCTGCTGAACGGTGAAAGAAGTTCATAAAAATAAATTTATTTCCGTTGTCCGTGAAAGTAAATAAAAACCCCTAAGAAAACTGCGATGTTTTAGCGGACCCAGATAAAATTATCTCCATCCAGAAACTTAAAAAAATGGTCTAAACTAGATTTTTAATCAGAGGGTCACAGGTTCGAATCCTGTCGGGCTCACCACTTTCAACCCAGAGGCGAACAAAGATCATGTCCTCATTTGATATTGTTTCCCGCACCGACCTTGCCGAAGTCGACAACGCCATTCAGGGCGCCATGCGCGAGATCGGGACGCGTTATGATTTCAAAGGCAGCGATTGTTTGATCGAACGTGTCGAGGAGGTCCTGACCCTTAAGGCCGATGACGATTTCAAGCTAAAGCAGGTTCAGGAACTGTTGCGCGGCTATCTTGCCCGGCGCAAGGTCGATGGTGGAGCCTTTGATTTTGCGACTCCGGAGAAAGCCACCGGCCAGTCCGTGCGTCAGAAGGTGACCATCAAGCAGGGGATTGAACGGGAGCTTGCACAAAAAATCGTCAAAGAGATCAAGGGGTCGAAGCTGAAAGTCCAGGCGGCCATTCAGGGCGATGAATTGCGCATCTCAGGCAAGAAGCGGGACGATTTGCAAGCCGTCATCGAACTGGTGAAGGGGCTTAAACTTGCCCACCCCCTGCAATATGTGAATTTCCGGGACTAAGGGCTTACGTCCCCTCGACGCCGACGCGGCGGCCGGCATCTTGCATCTGGTCGCGGTTGAAGGCCGGCATCGCGACGATGTGCCCATACTTGTTCATCCGGTACCAGATTGAAAAAGCAAGCATGGCCTCGGCGTCGGGCACTTCGATGATGCCGACAAAATCGTAAGGGCCCTGCACATAATTTGAAAAAAGCATCTTGATGCCAAGCTTCTGGAACTGCTCGTAAACAAGGTTTGTACGGGTCAGCTGGGTCGCAACCCAATCGGGGTGATGTTTGCCGAGCATGACGTATCGCAGCATTATTTTGCCCTTTTAAAAGCTAGGCTTCTTTTGTTTTCGTGACGCCGACGCGCTTGCCGGCTGCCTCGAATTCTGGCCGTTGAAAGACCGGCATCGTTATAACATCGCCATAGCCCTGGGCCCGGTACCAAATCGAGAAGGCCATCATCGTTTCCCCATCCGGTGCATCGATGACGTCGACGAAATCGTAAATTCCCTGGGTGTAGTTCGAGGATTTTACTTCGAGGCCAAGTTTTTCCAGCTGTTCCTGAACCCGGGTCGAGCGTTCCGGCTGGCGCGCGATCCATTTCTCAAAATGGCTTCCCATCATGATATAGCGCGGCACCGTTTTGCCCCCTCGAGTCTGTGGTTTTGCGTTTCGGCGATTATTCCTTGGGATATTCCTGATCGCGCGCGCCGGAATGGGGGGTCATGAAATCGCGAACCTTGTCGTCCGCATCTTCTTTGTGCTTGTCGGTGCAGGGAACCGGCTGCCCGATATCCATATCAAAGCAAAGCGGTGCTGATTCGGCGGCCTTTTCTTTTGCCTCACCGGCGCTGTGGGACCCAGCCAGGGCATTGCTTGGCGTCCCGGCGGAAAGGAAAAACCCAAGGGCGACTGCCAAGAGCAGCCGATTCTTCAAGAACTCGCTACGCATATCATGAACCTCATTCCAGATGAGCCATTGCTTGGCAAGGTAAGGATAGCGGATGTGCCCGTGCCCTTGAAGGGGGTTCTTAGGCTAGGCAGCAAGGGCTGCTGAGGCATTTATTTCTCCGCCGGGCGCCATTTCCAGGGACGCATAAAGGCTCGCTTCCAAAGGCCACGGGCAGATCTTCGCGCGCAACAGGATTTGGTAGAAAGCTCTTCAAAAGCGAGGTGCTTCCTTTCAGGTGCTCGCAAGCCCTGGCAGGGAAATGAATCAGTTGTCGCCGCTGGTTTTTGTTTTCCACGCTTTGAGCAAGGCCTGAGCCTGCTTTAATTCTTCCGGTTTAAGCTGCTGGCCGATGATTTCCTGGGCGGACAGGGCCTGATCGCGCCCCTCGCTTTTTGGAAAGGTTTCGCCGGCAATGGCCATCCATTTATAGGCCTCGACAAGGTTTCTGGGCACGCCATCGCCAAGTTGGTGCATGCGTCCCAAATTCAATTGCGCGGCCGGGTGTCCTTGCTCGGCCGCCCGCTGAAACCATTTCGCGGCCTTGGCAAGGTCCTGAGGTGCGTCTTCTCCCTTCAGATAGATGAGGCCCAGGAGCCATTGGGATCGAAGATCGCCTTGTTCTGCCGCGGGCAGAAAGGAGCTTTCGATGGTTTCGCCTGCGAGCTTTGCGGGGTCCGATTCGAAAATCTGTTTTGAAACAAATCCCATTTCGAAAAGACCGAAAACAAGGATGGCGCCAAGGGTAAGGATCAGACCTGTCAGTGCGGCCTTTTGCATCCTGTTGTTGTCCATAAGAGTTCCTTCTTTCCGTTTTTAGAGATGGATAACTGCAAGTCCCCGTCGATCCATATATGCTATCACAAAAAGGTCAGCAGGAAGTGAGGGGGAAGGATGCAGATAGGCGGATCAATTGCCTTTGTCACAGGCGCAAATCAGGGAATTGGGAAAGCTTTTGTCGAGGTACTTCTGGCGGCCGGCGCAAGAAAGATTTATTGCGCCGATTTGCATGTCGCAGATTGGCTGAAGGCCAAGGCGGCGACCATGGCGGATTGCATAATCCCCATGGACCTCGACATTCGCGAATCGGAGCTTGTGGCTGCAGCAGCGGAAAATTGCAGCGATGTTAATCTTCTGATCAACAATGCCGCAATTACAAAGCATGTCGGGCTTTTTCATCCCGATTCGGTGGCCTATGCACATGCCATCATGGACACGAATTTTTTTGGCACGCTGAACATGTGCCGGTCTTTCGCGCCGGTCTTAAAGCTGTCCGGGGACAGCATGATCGTGAACGTGCTTTCGATTGCAGCCCTTGTCCACATTCCCAGGGTGGGGCTTTACAGCGCTGCAAAGGCGGCCTCGCGTTCCTTGACCCAAGGGGTTCGGGCCGAGCTGGCCAGTCAGGGGACGAAGGTGATGGGCGTCTTTGTCGGGCCTGCCGATACGGCCATGTCCCCTCATCGCCCGCAGCCAAAGGCCGCGCC
>CAYTAE010000147.1:0-4252 GCA_964435655.1 uncultured Rhodospirillaceae bacterium | reverse complement strand
AGCCGATCACGGGCGATCTTGCCGAGGCCGATGAACTGATCCGCCTGGCTGCGGAAAACGGCCTTGTGCTTCAGGTCGGGCATCTTGAGCGATTCTCGGCGGCACGGCTCGGACTCGAAGGGGTGATCCGGCAGCCTCTTTTTATTGAATGCAACCGGATCGCTGCTTTCAAGCCGCGCGGCACGGATGTCAGCGTGACCCTGGACATGATGATTCACGACATCGACATGATCCAATATCTCGTTAAATCGCCAATATCCGAGGTCGATGCGGCCGGGGCGCCGGTTTTTTCAGGAGAAGAAGACATCGTGAATGCGCGGCTTCACTTTGAAAACGGCTGCATTGCGAATGTGACGGCAAGTCGTATCAGCATGAAGAATGAGCGCAAGATGCGTATTTTTCAGCACGACGCCTATCTCATGATCGACTTCGTGAACAAAAAAGTACTCGTCGCCCGGAAGGGGGAAGGGGAAATGCTTCCCGGCGTTCCGAAAATTGACGTTGACGAGCATCCCTATGAAGACGAGGACATTTTGGAACGCGAAATCGATGCGTTTCTGACATCCATTGCAGAAGCCCGCCCACCCCTCGTCAGCGGTGAAGACGGTCGCCTCGCCCTTGAAACGGCCCTGTTGATTAACGAGAGCCTGAAACTACACGCAAGCCGCAGCCAGGCCCTTGGTGGGAAGCAGGCACCGTCTGGTTAAGGGCGCTCTTTACATGTGCGATTGCCGCCCGCAAAATACGCCGTAAGTGCGTTTGCGCTTTGTATTAAGGGGGGAAAGCAGAATGACTCGAGGTTTTCGCAAAAGCGTTCCGGCTTTTGTTCTTGCCATGGTGTTCGTGGTTTCGGCGGTAACGCTTACGGGCTGCGATCGGATTAGCGACGCTGCGGCGATCAAGAACGCGGAACAGGTCTTTGAACGGTGGCAGAACAGCTGGAACACCCACAATCTTGACGCGCTCATGGAAGTCGCTGGTGAGGCGGTGTATTGGGACGTGACGCTCAAACAAACAATTTCCGGTGATGATTTCAGGAAGCATGCGGAAGGCTTCCTTGTGGCGATGCCGGACGTGAATTTCAGTCTCGATGAGGTGATCATTTCCGCCGATGGCAAACGCATCGCCTGGCGTTGGACCTGGACGGGTACCTTTACCGGCCCACTTGGCAAAGCACAGCCGACGGGTAAATCCGTTAACCTCACAGGCGTCGATTTGCTCGACATTGAGGGCGACAAGGTCGTGCGCGTGCAGATTTACTGGGATCAGCTGGATCTTTTGACGCAGATGGGACTGATTGGCGGCTAAACGCCCCTTTCGGTAGATCAGGGGGGCTGTTAGGCGGTTTCCTCTGTCATGGGGCAGAGGTATGGTTTTTCTGTATCTTGATGGCGGTGTAATACGGCTTTTTTCGTGAATTTTTGCGGAAAAAGGGGTATATCGCTGTCATCCTTTAGAAAGTTGATTTCTTGAAAATGACGTCGAATTTGTCTCCAGCCCCAGTCAATGTCGCGAACCCGTCAGGGATTGCCAGCAACGATGCCCTCCGCCACGATTGGCAGCGCGAGGAAATTCTCTCTCTTTTTGATCGTCCCTTTAACGATCTGCTTTTCGAGGCGCATTCGCTGCACCGTCGCAGTTTCGATCCAAACCGTGTGCAGATCAGCACGCTGCTCAGTATCAAGACGGGCGGTTGCCCGGAAGACTGCAAATATTGCGCGCAGAGCGCGCGCTACGATACCGACCTTGAGGCGGAAAAACTTCTTGCCATAAAAGAGGTCATACGCGAGGCGCGCAAAGCGAAAGCAGTGGGGGCGACGCGTTTTTGCATGGGGGCTGCCTGGCGCAATCCGAAGGACCGGGACCTTCCACACGTCCTTGAAATGATCCGGGAAGTGAAGGCGATGGGGCTTGAGACTTGCGCCACCCTTGGCATGGTAACGGCAGAGCAGGCCACGGCCCTGAAGGAGGGTGGCCTGGATTATTACAACCACAACGTCGATACGTCGGAAGAATTCTATGGCGAGATTATCACGACGCGGACCTATCAGGATCGCCTCGACACCCTGGCCAATGTGCGTGCTGCGGGCATGAAAGTCTGCGCAGGCGGTATTCTTGGCATGGGAGAGGCGCGCACGGATCGTGCAGGCATGCTGATGACCCTGGCCAATTTGCCGGCACATCCTGAAAGCGTGCCCATCAACCTTTTGATCCGGGTTGCCGGAACGCCATTTGAAGAGAGCGAAACGGTCGACCCGATCGAATTCGTGCGTACCGTGGCGGTTGCTCGGATTCTTATGCCGCAATCCGTCGTCCGTCTGTCGGCAGGGCGCGAAGATATGTCGGATGAGATGCAGGCCCTCTGCTTCTTTGCCGGTGCCAATTCGATCTTTTATGGTGAGAAATTGCTGACCGCCGGAAACCCGGAGGAAAGCGCAGATCGCGCTCTTTTTGAGCGTCTGGGTCTTCAGGGTGAAGACCTTTCTGTGCCGCCTGACGAAACCTCCTATCGATGACGCGGGTGGCCCCGGAAATGCAGGGGCGGCACCGAGAACATCTTTGGTTGCCCTATACCCAGATGGCGACGGAAGCGCCGCCCTTGGAAGTGGTGGCAACGGATGGCGCACGCATTCGCCTCAAAGATGGCCGCGAACTTATTGATGGTATTGCGTCCTGGTGGACGGCCTGTCACGGCTACAACCACCCCCATATTCAAAGCAAAATTGCCCGCCAGCTTGAAGCCTTTCCCCACATCATGTTCGGTGGATTTATTCATGAACCGTCGGTGCGCCTTGCGGACCGCCTTGTCGCGTTGTTGCCACCGGGGTTTTCACGCGTCTTCTTTTCCGAATCTGGCTCTGTCGCAATCGACATCGCGCTAAAGCTCGCTGTTCAACATTGGACCAACCTGGGCCAGACCGGACGCGACCGTTTTGTTGCATTTCGCCGTGGCTATCATGGGGACACATTGGGGGCGATGGCCGTCTCGGACCCCGGTGTCGGCTTTCATGACCGCAAGCACTTTGGCGATTACATTCCCGAACAACTCTTTGTGGACGTTCCTAGCGATGCCGAAGGGGCAAAGCGTTTTGAAGATTTTCTGGCGTGCAACGCGGACAGGATTGCCGGGGTCATTCTAGAGCCACTTGTTCAGGCGGTTGGTGGCATGCGGTTTCATTCTGCTGAAACCCTGCGCTGGATATCTCAGGCCTGCACCCGCCAGGGCGTGCTTTTCATCGCGGATGAAATTGCCACCGGCTTTGGACGTACGGGCGCGCTTTTTGCGTGTGAAGAAGCAGGCATCACGCCGGACATTCTGTGTCTTGCCAAGGCGCTGACCGGCGGGACGCTTCCCCTGGCGGCGACGATTGCGACGTCCGACGTCTTTGATGCCTTCTATGGGGAAGACCCGGAAAAAGCCTTCCTGCACGGCCCCACCTTTATGGCCAATCCACTGGCCTGCGCCGCGGCGAACGCCTCTCTCGATCTTTTTGAGAGCGAACCGCGTCTTGAACAGGTGGCGGCGATTGCAGCGCATCTGCGTTCCGCGCTGGCGCCGTGCCGGTCCTTTTCCGGTGTTTGCGATGTGCGCGTGAAGGGGGCTGTCGGCGTTGTGCAGCTTGAAGGGGAGATAGATCACGATTGGTTGCGCGGTCGTTTTATCGAAGAAGGGGTCTGGATACGTCCCTTCGGAGACATGGTTTATTTGATGCCGCCCTTTGTGGTTTCGGAAGAAGAATTGGGACGTCTTACCGACGCCATCGTCAAGGTGGTCGGCGAATGGTCGGCGAAAAAACGGGCATGAAAAAACCCCCGGCCGCGATTTGCGCGCCGGGGGTTTTTAAAGTCTGGCCTTGCTAGCCGAGGAAGGCTTTTTTCAGCCTGTCGTTTACAAGCTTGGCCTTTTCCCACATCAGGAAATGGCCGCCATCGGGCACATATTCCATCGTGTAATTGTTGTACCAAAGCGTCACGTCATTGGACCAGACGGAGGGAACGACAGGATCGCCCATGCCCCAGAGGAAGGTCGTCCGAAGGTCCGAGATCGTGCGGTCGAGCGGCGTCCACGGGTTGCTGGTGATCGACAAATTTGCCCGATAGAAATTGAACCCCCCATGCACGTTTCCGGGTTTCACGAAATTATCCGTGAGAATTTCCATTTCTTCATCTGTCATCAGGTCTTTGTTGTAAGACCAATGGGAGAAGAAGTGCTGGAAGTGGCACGACGTGAGGGGAGTCACGGGGGAAGCGA
>CAYTAE010000146.1:0-4266 GCA_964435655.1 uncultured Rhodospirillaceae bacterium | reverse complement strand
ACGCGAAGGGCGGCAAGATCGGCCTGTTCGGCGGCGCCGGCGTCGGTAAGACCGTCATCATCATGGAGCTCATCAACAACATCGCGAAGGCCCATGGTGGCTATTCCGTTTTTGCCGGCGTTGGCGAGCGGACGCGCGAGGGGAACGATCTCTACCACGAGATGATCGAATCCGGCGTGATCAAGCTGGACGGTGAGGGATCAAAGGCGGCGCTGGTTTATGGCCAGATGAACGAGCCTCCCGGAGCGCGCGCGCGCGTGGCCCTTTCCGGCCTGACCGTTGCGGAATATTTCCGCGACGAAGAAGGACAGGACGTTCTTTTCTTCGTCGATAACATTTTCCGCTTTACCCAGGCGGGGTCCGAAGTCTCCGCCCTTCTTGGCCGCATTCCCAGCGCAGTTGGCTATCAGCCGACCCTGGCCACCGACATGGGAACGCTTCAGGAACGCATCACGACGACGAAGAAAGGTTCCATCACGTCGGTTCAGGCGATCTATGTGCCGGCCGATGACTTGACGGACCCGGCACCGGCGACGTCCTTTGCCCATCTGGACGCGACGACCGTGCTGTCGCGCCAGATTGCTGAACTTGGCATCTATCCGGCGGTCGATCCGCTCGATTCGACCTCGCGCATGCTGGACCCGCGCATCGTCGGCGACGAACATTACCAGGTCGCCCGTGACGTTCAGGTCGTATTGCAGGCGTACAAATCGCTCCAGGACATCATCGCCATTCTCGGCATGGACGAACTTTCGGAAGAAGACAAACTCACCGTCGCACGCGCCCGCAAAATTCAGCGGTTCCTGTCCCAGCCCTTCTTCGTGGCGGAAATCTTTACCGGCAAATCCGGCGTTTTCGTAAGCCTCGAAGAAACGATCAAGGGCTTTAAGGGGATCGTCGCTGGCGAATATGACGATTTGCCGGAGGCGGCTTTCTACATGGTCGGCACAATCGACGAGGCGATCGCGAAGGCGAAGGAGATGGCCGCAGAAGCGGCCTAAGGAGTGCATTGATGGCCGACAAGGTCGCTTTCGAACTCGTTTCCCCGGAAAAACTTCTGGTTTCCCGCGACGTCGATTTTGTCGTCGTCCCGGGCGAAGAGGGGGATTTTGCCGTGTTGCCGGGCCATGCGCCGCTGCTTTCAAGCGTGCGTGCCGGCATCATCGAAATTCATGAGGAAGGCAGCGAGAAAACAGGCCTTTTTGTCACCGGTGGTTTCGCCGAAGCGACGCCGACGCGGTGCACGGTGCTAGCCCAGAACATCACGCCCATGGCCGACATGGACCGCACCCAGGTTGAACAGCGCCTGGCGGATGCAAAGGACGACCTTGGGCAACATGCCGAAGACGCCGATGCCCAGAAAGAACTGGCCGTCGCAGAAGCCATGTTGACGGCGATGAACGCCTGGGAAAAGGCCTAAACCAGGGCTTGCCGCCAGGACTGTCTGCCGCTTCCTTGGCAGGAAAATGCGCCCGATCTATACTTTTAAAACGCGCATAAAAAACGAGATCCCGGCATGCCCGCAAAATGGACTCTTGACGACATCCCCTGGGAAAAATTCGACCCCGGCAAGGTGGACCCCGATTTGCTTCGAAGCGTCAAGGCGGCCAGCCTTGTTGAACGAAATGCGGATGACTACGCCGTTTACCTCTGCAACGTCTTTCACGATGACCCGGAATTCAAACAGGCGGTGCATCATTGGGCCGTCGAAGAATGTCAACATGGCGAAGCCCTGCGCCGCTGGGCGGAAATGGCTGATTCCAGCTTTGATTTTGAGAAAAGCTTTCGCCGCTTTACCGACGGCTTCCAGATTCCTCTCGACGTTTCCCAATCGGTTCGCGGTTCACGCACCGGAGAATTGATCGCGCGCTGTGTGGTCGAGGTCGGAACCAGCGCGAATTATTCGGCCATTGCCGACGCATCGGACGAACCGGTGCTGAAAAAAATCAGCCAGAATATCGCCGGCGATGAATTCCGGCATTACAAACTTTTCTATACACATATGAAGCGGTATTGCGCGCATGAACGCCCGGGCATGCTTTTCCGTTTGCGCGTTGCGTTTGGACGCATCCTCGAATCGGAAGACGACGAACTGGCCTTCGCCTATTTTTGCGCCAATGACGAAACCGAACCCTATGATCGCAAGAAAAGCAACGCCGCCTATATGAAACGCACCTATCTCTGTTTCGAACGGCGCCATTTGGAGCGCGCCCTTGCGATGACGGTAAAGGCGGCAACGCTGCACCTAAACGCGCGCGTGCTTCGCCTTCTTGCCGGGCTGGCGCACCGCTTCATGCGTTGGCGGGCGCGCAGCGTCAACGCCTGACCCCGTTCGCGGTTGGCCCTCAGCCGTTACGTTTTTTCTGAAAACTTCCGCATGACGGGCGCAAATTCCGTCACAAGACCTTGATAAAGCTTGCGTTTAAAGGGAATGGCCAAATCGGGCAGACTGTCAAAGGCGGCCCAGCGCCAATCCCTAAATTCCGGCTGTTCGCCATCGATGCAGATGTCGCCATCTTCCCCCAGAAACCGAAGCACAAACCATTTTTGTTTCTGACCGCGATAGCGCCCGCCCCATATTTTTTGCAGAAGCGTTTTGGGCAGGTCGTAAAAATACCAGTCCCTGCTTGTGGCAATAATATCTGCAGCGCGCGTCCCCACTTCCTCTTCCAACTCACGCAAGGCGGCTTCTTCCGGCGTCTCGCCCGGTTCGATCCCCCCTTGTGGCATTTGCCATGCGTCGCCGGGCATGTCGATGCGGCTGCCGACAAAGACTTTGCCTTCCATGTTTAAAAGCAGCATGCCAACGCCCAGCCGGTAGGGTTTCATCTCGGACGTGGCCGAAGCTTTCCCTTGTGTTGTCATTCTGGCTTTTTAGCCGACGTTTTGGCTGGTTTTTCGACACCGACAAGGGCACTGACCGGAGCCAGGACGAAGCCTTTTTTCTGCAAAGTCGGAATCCAGGCCGCAAGCCGCTCAAGGGTCACCGGGTAAGGAAACGCAATGCCGACCGCATAACCTTGGCGGCGTGCCAGGGTTTCAAGGGCTTCAAGTTCCCGGTCGATGGCAATTCGAGACGCCTGATTGTCAAGAAAGCGGTTGTTGGCTACCCAGGGCAGCGCCACGTCCTCAGCCACCTGCGACACCAGGCTGCGCGCCGAAGAACGGCTGTCAAGAAAGAGAAGGCCCCGACTTTTCAGCACTTTTAGAACCGGCTTTAACGCTTCTGCAGACGTCGTAAAACGCGACCCCATGTAATTTGTCACGCCCACATAACCGGAGACGCGCGAGAGCGTCCATTCAAGCCGGTCGAGATTTCGCGCTGGGCTCAAACTTGTCAGCAGCGCCTGGGGACCGGGATCGTTTGCCGGATAATTTAACGGTTCCATAGGAAGGTTGAGCAACGCTTCGTGGCCCGCCACCCGCGAGAGCCGCATCCAATAGAGCAAATTCTCCGCATAGGGCGCAAAGGCAAGGGTGACCGCGCCGGGAAGATCTTGAATGGCGCCTTCCGTTGCCGCGTCGCTTAGCCCCAACCAGTTGACGACAATCGCAATTCGCGGACGACGGTCCGTCGCATCAAAAGGTCGGGCATAGACTTGCCAGGGTTTCCGGCCGTCGCTGGCAATCACCGGCAAAGGCCCTTTCTGGCCTTCTTCAACAAGATCGGGATCCGGGATCGGCGACAGGGATATCTCGTCTGCCGGACGCACAGGAATTGGGACCGCCGCGTGCGCAACCTCTGGCGCTTTCGACGCGGGCGTCTCTGGCGCAGATGATATCACCGGCGCGGGTGTGACTGGCTCAGATACCACCGGTGCCGACGTTGCCAGCGTGGGCACTTCTTCTGCCGCGCTTTCCGGTGTGGCCGGTGGCATTGCCGACGGCGTGGCCGGCAAGGGTGGCGGTAGCTTTACGGTGACGCGCGCCGAAATTTCTTCCCGTTCCGATGCCGGTTTTTCACCGACGATGACAAGCCAGCCGATGCCACCGCCGATCAACAAAATCAAGATGGCCCAGCTTGTCGCAAGCAAGCTCATCCCGCTTTTGGTTTCTGTCGGTCGGTAACGCATCTTCTTTTCTGCCTGTCGCAAGAAGGACCTCAGGAGGGAGGCCGTTGAAGCCGGTCGGAATAAAGAGAGACGCCCCGAATAAGATCAAGGGCGCGCAGCAATTGATAATCTTTCAACTCCGCTTCCTTTTTTTCAGGCTTTGTCGTTTTCAGAGCCGTCTCTTCATTCGTCAGGGCGCCACGCAAATTTTCCT
>CAYTAE010000145.1:0-4291 GCA_964435655.1 uncultured Rhodospirillaceae bacterium | reverse complement strand
GCTCGCAACAATAGGTTAAAAAGCTATGGAGCTTGGGAAGGAAAGCGGGCTGTTAACTAGCGTTTACACGCAGTTGTCACCCTTAGCGTGACCGACTCGGAATTTTGGAGGACAGCAAGGGAAAACCCATATCTGTGGACGAGAAGAGCAAGAAAATAGGCTGGCGCAAGGCGCGGCGTCAGCTTCTCGTATGGAAGGTCGGAACGAAGGGCGGAAACGACTTCATTTTTAAGAACGACGTCTTCGCCTCGTGCCGTCACTTCGAAAATGCTTTTATCTGCATGGCAGATAGACACAACGGATAGCGCCCCTCCCCTTGGAAGGGCCTCTGAAGCAATCAACGCCATGTTCAAAAGCAGCTTTACAATGCCCTTTGGCACCGACACCGATGAGGCTATTTCTGAGACCTGCCAATCAAGAGTGACGCGCCCTTCCTTCAAGAGGCCATCCAGAAGCCCCTTCCCTTCCTCTAAGGGAAGTGTCTCCATCGAACCGCTGGCCTGTCCAAATGCCACTCGGAAAAAACGCAGCCGACAGGATGCCTCGGCCGAGCTTTTGCTCAAAAGGCTGAGGATTTCCTTCTCCATTTCCGGCTCGTTTTGCTCCAAGAGCTCAAGGCCGTTATGGATTGCCCCAATCGGGCTCACGAGGTCATGGCAAAGGCGAGAACAAAGAAGTTCCACAAGCCTAAGCTCCAGTTCCATCTCTGAAGACATCATCTCTTTCCTATCTCCCCCTAAGCCAAGAGAGGTGTATGATTATAGGACAAAGGCCTATGGGAAGCCCCTGAAATGCATTTTATCATGCCAGGCATGCGCGTCCGTCATCCCGCCCGACCGGATTGGGGTATCGGTCAGGTGCAATCCGTTGTCAGGAACCGAATTACCGTTAACTTTGAACATGCTGGCAAAGTCTTGATCAATGCTTTGGTGATTGATCTGATCGCTGTAACGGAGGACAAAACCCGTATCGGCGGCAACCCGGCCATAAGGTAAAGACCATTGCAACCCCCCTCTAACATTGTGCAAAAAAAAACAGGTAAGGGCATTACGCTTTCTGCCCTTCTTCACCTTTCCCTTCTCCTCCCCTTCATCGTTATTGCGCTTCCCGTTCTTCGCTTTGCGAAAGAATTGCCGCCATCTGAAGAGTCAAAGGCACCCTCCTCGCTTGATGAGGTCGACGCCATGATGGTTGATATCCTCTCCTTTTCCGAAGATGAGCTAGAAAGCCTTATGCCCAGCAAATTTCTTGGCATCAAGGGGACACGCCAAACCCTGGAATTTGAAGAAAACACGCCGAATAGCGTTCCACGAACAGATCTTGTGGAATCTCTCGAACCCGAAAAGGAGGTAGAAAAAGAAACGGCCACAAAGGAAGACTGGGATGACGCCGCGAAAGCTCCTCTGAAGAAAGCGACCAAGGCACAGACCGAGCAAACGCAGACCCCATCTTCCATAGACATCCTCCCCCAGGAAGAAAAAAGATCCCAGGAAGTTACAGAGCCTATTCAAGCGAGCACCGAAACGACGACGGCAATGGAGAAAACCGCTCTATCTCGCCAAGAGCCCTTGAAACCGCCCGCCGCCATGTCAGAAATAGTGAAAGCCGCCGCCTCAAGCCCGTCGCCTGTCACCGGCGAAGAACTTTCCACATCGGACGAAGTATCGACCGCGACTGCGGCCGCCTATCCCAGCCCTGAAAAAACGATAGAGCCCAAAGGGCCGCTTGGCGAACTTCTGCAAGCCATGCGTGAACGTGACTCACGCCTTGACCGGGCGCTTCAAGACGCCCCCGAAGAGGAATTCAACGAATTCCAGGTGCAACGTATTCTTCGTTTGCAAGACGCCGCCGCGCAAGGTTACGCTCACGCACAATATAGCCTGGCCGAAATACTCATACGGGGAACCCCTAGAGAAATACCGGAAGAGGCGAAAAAACTTCTAACGCGCGCCGCCAAATCTGGTTACGCCCAAGCTCAAGTTCTCCTTAGCTACCTTGCCGCAAACGGAGAAAGAGAAAAACAGGATCTCTCCGAAGCACTTGCCTGGATGCAGCTTGCTGCGGAGCGCGGTCACAAGACGGCACTTTACGGAACAAAGAAGCTGGAAAAACTCATGACAATCGAAAAAATCATCCAGGCACGCCAACGCACCCAACGCTATCGGCATTTTGAAAACTCCATCGTCACCGCCGCTATTAACATTGATGATGAACGAACACCGGACGAAGTCCTGCGCGATGCTTCCGCAGCGGGCAATGCAGAATTGGTGCAAATTATGCTGGCACGCGGGGCAGACCCGAATGCGATTGACGATTCTGGCCGATCCGCCCTTATTAACGCCGCCTGGCGCGGACGCAAGAATACCGTAAAATTGCTACTTGAAAAGGGAGCCGATCTTACCATCCGCGATCGCGAAGGCCTGTCAGCAATTAATTGGGCCGGCGTTAACGGCCACTCGGATGTCATTTTTCTTCTTGGAAAAGCAGGTGCCAATTTGAACAACCGAGACAATAACAATCTGACCCCCCTTATGCGAGCGGCGTGGAATGGTCATACAAAAGCTGTCGCTGCCCTGCTAAGCGAGGGCGCCAATCCAAACCTTCACACGCCCTCTGGGAAGAGCGCTCTCGATTTCGCACACAAAGAGGGTTACATGGAAATCCAGAAAATGCTGCAAAAAGCCATGTAACCCTGCCCCCCATCATTGTAGGTTGGGACTGGCGCACGCACATTGCTTCGATATACTGTTGCATCTCTACACGTCAGGGATTTATTCCAGTTCCGGATGGATCATATGGAATTCCAAAAAATAGCCTTTTCCGCTTCCAACGCACCCACGGCCCAGGACGCCCTCGCTCAGCTACAGGCGCGCTACGATCATGTCCAGCCAGAAGATGCGGACGTTATCGTCGCATTGGGAGGCGATGGCTTCATGCTGGAAACCCTCCATAAGCATATGGATATGGGCAAGAAGATCTATGGCATGCACCGCGGAAGCGTCGGTTTTCTTATGAACAGCTATGAGGAGGAAGACCTCCTCGAGCGATTGAACGCGGCGAAGCCAACAACACTCCACCCCCTACGGATGCTGGCAAAGGACATTCATGGCGCCAATCACGAAACCCTTGCCATTAATGAAGTTTCCTTGCTTCGAGAAACGCATCAGACAGCAAATATTCGTGTAAGGGTAGATGGCGTTGTCCGCATCGACGCGTTAATTTGCGACGGCATTCTTGTTTCAACCCCCGCCGGAAGCACCGCTTATAACCTTTCTGCGCATGGCCCAATCCTTCCAATTGGTGCCAAGCTATTGGCGCTTACACCCATTAGCGCCTTTCGACCACGCCGGTGGCGAGGCGCCCTTCTTCCTCATTCCGCAAAGGTTTCTTTCGAGATAAACGATGCGGGCAAACGCCCGGTTAGCGCCGTTTCCGACTTTACGGAAATCCGTGACGTCACCGAAGTGCATATAACGGAGGATAGCAAGCGAACGCTTATACTTCTTTTCGATCCAGAACATAATCTTAACGAACGAATTTTAAAGGAACAATTTTTGTCCTGAAGCGAAGGCGAAAATAGCGTGAAACAATCAGCGGCTTGCGGAAATAGCCTGAAAATTCTGGAGCGTCTTGTCTCCTTCGATACAACCAGTAGAAAATCGAATCTGGATTGCATCGACTTCATACGCTCTTATCTTTCCGAGTTTGGTATCAAGAGCGAACTCAGCTTCAATGATGAGAAGACGAAAGCAAATCTTCTAGCAACCCTAGGTCCAGCAAACCATCCTGGGATTCTGCTTGCCGGGCACACTGACGTTGTTCCTGTCGATGGCCAGAATTGGAAAACAAACCCCTTCCAAATGCATGGACAAGACGGCCGGCTCTACGGCCGTGGCACCGCCGATATGAAGGGCTTCCTTGCGATAACCCTGGCGCTGGTGCCAGAGCTTCTAGAGATAGCAAGCCAGGCCCCCATTCACCTGGCATTCACCTATGACGAGGAAGTGGGCTGTCTTGGTGTGCAGCGGCTTGTCCCCCAAATTGAGCGCCTACCTGTAAAGCCCGTAGCCTGCATCATAGGTGAACCAACGGAAATGCGGGTTGTCACCGGCCATAAGGGAAAAACGATCCTTCATTGCGAAGTCCGCGGCCTGGCGTGCCATTCCGCCCTCGACGAAGGCGTCAATGCTATCGAATTTGCTGCCGAAATTGTCACCAAGCTTCGTGCCATCGGCCGCCGTCTTTTCGAAGATGGCCCCTTCGATTCCGGATTTAAGCCTCCCCACACAAC
>CAYTAE010000144.1:0-4304 GCA_964435655.1 uncultured Rhodospirillaceae bacterium | reverse complement strand
TGGTGCCCAGGAGAAGACTCGAACTTCCACGACCTTACGGCCACTAGCACCTGAAGCTAGCGCGTCTACCAATTCCGCCACCTGGGCAGCGCTGGCGTTTGCCGCCGTTGCCTCGCGTGTTCATATATAATAGGTACGTAGCTGAAAAGAAAAGAAATGCGCAAAGGGGCGGCAAAGGGGCGGATTGTCACGAAAATCGCCACAAAACGCTTTTTTTCAAACGGGCATTTTTCCAAAGAACGGAATGGGTTTATGACAACCGGGTTCAAAACAACGCGCCTCATCACAGTTTTCGGCGGTTCCGGCTTTCTCGGCCGTTACGTCGTCAGGCGACTGGCGGCAAGCGGCGCGCGCGTACGCGTTGCCGTGCGCAATCCCGAGGCAGCCGCGTTTTTGACGCCGCTGGGCGATGTTGGTCAGATTGTCCCTGTGCAGGCAAACATACGCGACGACGCAACGGTGGCCCGCGCCATCCAGGGCGCGGACGCCGTCATCAACCTCGTTGGTATCCTTTTTGAACGTGGGCGCCAGACATTCCGTGCCGTTCACGTCGAAGGGGCCCAGCGCATTGCGGTCGCGGCCAGGGACGCAAACATTCCCACCCTCCTGCAAATTTCCTCCCTTGCCGCCGACCCAAAGGCGGCGTCGCACTATGCGCAAACAAAGGCGGCAGGCGAAGCGGCGGTCCGCGCCGCGTTTCCAAAAGCCGTGCTGCTGCGGCCAAGTGTTGTTTTTGGAGCAGAAGACCAGTTTTTTAACCGCTTTGCGGCGCTGGCCTGCCTCACTCCCTTGTTTCCTCTGATCGGCGGCGGCAAGACGCGCCTGCAACCGGTTGCTGCCCGGGACGTCGCCGATGCGATTGTCGGCGCCCTAGACGGTCATGACGGCGAAACCATTGAACTTGGCGGGCCTGAAATCTATACGTTCCGGGCGCTGATGGAAGCGATGCTGCAAACCATCGAACGGCCACGCGTGTTGCTGCCCGTGCCCTTCGCGGTCGCGCGCCTGGCAGCATTTTTTCTGGAAGTCTTGCCTGTCCCGCTGCTGACGCGCGATCAAGTTCGCCTGCTGGAAAACGACAACGTCGTCCGCCGGTCGGCGAAAAGCTTTGCCGATCTGGGGATGGTGCCAACGCCCCTTGAGGTTGCGTTGCCAAACCAGCTTGCCCGTTTCCGTCCCGGCGGCGGCAAACACCAGATCTACCCCGCCTGAAACGGTCCGGCCTAGGTCATCCATTAAAGACGGTCGGGTTCAATCCGGGCGTGTCTTAAAACAGATCGCTCGGCAAAATTCCCCAATAAACAAAGGCCAGAAGGCCCGCGCCCAGCACCACCCGGTAAAGAACGAAGGGCGTAAAATTGGCGCGCCGCAGCCACCGCATCATCAGAGAAATGGCCCCAAGCGCCGCAACAAAGGCCAGCCCGGCGCCGAAAAACGCATCCTGGGTAAGCTGCACATCCCCCATTTCATAAAGGCGCATCCCCTCCAGGGTTCCGGCACCAAGGATTGCCGGAATGGCGAGCAGCAACGAAAACCGCGCCGCCTCTTCCCGCTCAAAGCCAAGAACACGCGCCGCCGTCATCGTCACACCGGAACGGCTGGTGCCTGGCACCAGCGCACAGACCTGGGCCAGGCCGATGGCCAAAGCCCCGGCAAAGCCCATATGCTCAACCCGGCGAATACGAAGCCCAAAACGGTCCGCAAGGTAAAGCAGAATGCCAAAAACAAGGGTTGTCCAGCCGATGACCAGCGGGTCACGGAAATGGACCGCCTGGTCGATCAGGAAATAGCCGGCCACCACCACCGGCAGCGTCGCCAAAATCACCTGCAGGCCAAGACGAGCACCCGCATCGACCGTGCCGCCAAAGGCCTGGCCCAAACCCCGCCCCATCCGCCAGACATCCCGCCAGCAATAGGTCAGCACCGCCGCCAGCGTGCCGACGTGAAGGGCGACATCCATCAACAGCCCCTGATCCGGCCAGTGCAGCCCCTTGGAGGCCAGAATCAGATGAGCCTGAGAACTGATGGGAAGAAACTCGGTGATCCCCTGAACCAGAGAAAGCAGGACGATATGTAAGAAAATCAAGGCGATCTACCCCTCTTGCGATGCCGCATCACCATGGGCTATTCCCCTTCGCCAAGATAGGCAAAAAGCCGTTCGCCTGCGGGTTTTTCTGAAAAACGGAAAAATTAGTCCTATTTATGTACTAAATTTCCCGATATACAGCCCAGTTTCCGACAAGTTTAGGTGCTATTCGGGGAATTTCCTTGCAGTAGGTAAATAATATTGACATAATTCCCTTCCTCTTTCCAACCTTCACACGCCCATGGTCATCGGCGTCCCCCTATGGCCTTCGCGTCCCTGTGGCCATCCGCGCAAGCCCGGCCGGGGAAAGCCATCAAAACACCAATAGGGACGGAGACCGCACCGAATGGCCAAACGCATGCTCAAATTTATCAACACGGCCCAGCGCATGCCCGCCAAGCGGGACGCCGGCCACCGGCGGCACGATTTTCAGGAAATCTTTGGCGGTTTTGATTCGGAAAAGGTGGTCGAACAGGCCGGGCGCTGCTCGCAATGTGGCGTGCCCTTCTGCCAGATCCACTGCCCGGTTTCGAACAACATTCCCGATTGGCTGAAGCTGACCGCCGAGGGCCGGCTTGAAGAAGCCTACGCCCTTTCTTCCGCAACCAACAACCTGCCCGAGATTTGCGGCCGCATCTGCCCCCAGGACCGATTGTGTGAAGGCAATTGCGTCATCGAAAAGGGGTTTGGCTCCGTCACCATCGGCTCGGTCGAAAAATACATCACGGACACCGCCTTCGAGATGGGGTTCGTCAAACCGCCGACCCCGAAGCTGGAACGCGAGCAATCCGTCGGCATCATCGGCGGCGGACCGGCCGGCCTTGCTGCGGCCGAACAATTGCGGCGCAAAGGATATCAGGTGCATGTCTACGACCGTTACGACCGGATCGGCGGCCTGCTCGTGTACGGCATTCCCAGCTTCAAGCTTGAAAAATGGATTGTTGAACGCCGCGTCAAACTTCTCGCCGAAGGCAAGGTCGTGTTCCATTGCAATTTCGAGATCGGCCGCGATGCCAGCCTCTCGGAGCTTCAGCAACGCCATGATGCGATTCTTATCGCAACGGGCGTCTACAAATCGCGCGACATCGCCCTTCCCGGTGCCGGCCTGGGCGGCATCCAACAGGCCCTCGATTATTTAACGGCCAGCAACCGCAAGGGGCTTGGCGACGACGTGCCGCTTTTCGACGACGGCACGCTGAACGCCAGCGGCAAAAACATTGTTGTTATCGGCGGTGGCGACACGGCAATGGATTGCGTTCGCACCGCCATTCGCCAGGATGCGCGATCCGTAAAATGCCTCTATCGACGCGACCGCAAGAACATGCCCGGCTCCGAACGTGAAGTGCACCACGCCGAAGAAGAAGGTGTCGAATTCCTTTGGCTTTCGTCACCGGCAGCCTTCCTTGGAGACGACACCGTCGCCAGCGTCCGCGCCGTTCGCATGCACCTTGGCGATGCGGATGCAACCGGACGGCAAACGCCGCAACCAATCGCCGATTCGCAATTTTCCATGGACGCGGACCTCGTTATCAAAGCCCTGGGCTTTGACCCCGAAGAAATACCCACCCTTTTCGATGCGCCGGAATTGGCCGTCAATCGCTGGGGCACAATCACCATCGATTACCGCACGATGATGACCAATATCGAAAGTGTTTTTGCCGCCGGCGACATCGTTCGCGGCGCGTCGCTTGTCGTGTGGGGAATCCGCGACGGACGCGATGCCGCCGAAAACATCGACGCTTACCTCCAGGCAAAAGCGGCGGGTGAAAGCTGGCCCGCTAAAAAACTTGTGGCGAGCGCCTGACATGAAGAAGGACCCCAGATTGCAAAAAAAGAACGCCGGCAATCGCTTCGTTGACGCGTGGCGGACAAACGCCGCCCGCCTTGAAGCCTCTGGCCTTTATCGCGCCGATCAAGAGCACGCTGCCTGTGGTGTCGGCATGGTCGCCTCCATTGACGGCAAGCCACGGCGCAGCGTCGTCGAGGCAGGGATCAGCGCACTCAAGGCCGTGTGGCACCGTGGCGCCGTCGATGCCGACGGCAAGACCGGAGATGGCGCCGGCATCCATGTCGAAATCTCCCAGGAATTTTTTAAAGAGCACATCGCGCGCACCGGCCACCGGCCGGAAAAGGGACGCCTTGCCGTTGGCATGGTCTTTTTGCCCAAAACCAGCCTGACTGCCCAGGAAGCCTGCCGCGCCGTTGTCGAGGCCGAAAT
>CAYTAE010000143.1:0-4306 GCA_964435655.1 uncultured Rhodospirillaceae bacterium | reverse complement strand
CCGCCACCTCGATGATCCCGACCTCGACAGGGGCCGCACGCGCCGTTGCTCTGGGGTTGCCGGACCTGAAGGGCCGACGCGACGGCACGGCGGTTCGCGTGCCCACGGCGAACGTCTCGATGATCGACCTCACCTTTCTGGCCGCCAGGGAAACCACCGTTGACGCGATCAACGCCGCCATGCGCGAGGCGGCAAACGGGCGTCTGAAAGGCGTTCTGGCCGTGACCGACGAGCCTCTTGTCTCGACCGATTTCAACCACGACACCCACAGCAGCACCCTTGACCTGCTTGAAACCCAGGTGATCGGCGACAAGCTCGTCCGCGTCCTTTCCTGGTACGACAACGAATGGGGCTTTGCGAACCGGATGCTGGACACAGCGGCCCATATGGGAAACCTCGGTTAGGCATGGCGCAGGCCACCCCCCTGCGTCGCGCCGTCATCGTCCACGATCTGCCCCAGGCCCTCGCCGCCCTTGCCGCCGCACAAAAGCTGAACCAGTCGATCCGCCTGCACACGCCCCCCGGTGCTGCCAGTTGTGCCGGGGCTGGCTATTTCCAGAAAATCGCCGAACTCGCGCAAAGGCAATATCCCGATGTCGACGCGGTTTTTATTCTCGACTGCGGCACCTCCACAGGCCAGGCCCTTGGCGCCATCCGCACCGGCTGGAAGCACATTCGCCTCGAGGCCAAGCGCGCAACCCTTGCCAAAGTTGCCGACATCGCAGACCAGGCCGGCGCAATCCTCGATGATGGAAAGATGCCGGCCCTGGACCTGCTGGAAACACCGGACCCGGAAACCGCCGCCATTGCGTGGCTGCAACGCCGCCATTAGGTTATAAACAGACTCTTGGGTGTCCTTGCACCCAGACGATCAACCCTATTCATTTTCAGGAAGCGACCGTCCCACCATGAAGCTTAGCCCCCGCGTTCAAGAAATTCTCTCCGCTTACGAAGGTGAAAGCCGCGACGCAAAAGAAAATTTGGCGCGCATCTTGATGCATGGCCGCCTTGGCGGCACCGGCAAGCTTGTCATTCTGCCGGTCGATCAGGGGTTCGAACATGGCCCGGCGCGAAGCTTTGCGCCCAACCCCGACGCCTATGACCCCCACTACCATTATCAATTGGCAATCGATGCCGGTCTTTCGGCCTATGCCGCCCCGCTTGGCATGCTGGAAGCCGGCGTGGACAGCTTTGGCGGCCAGGTGCCGACCATCTTGAAGATGAACAGTGCCAACAGCCTCAGCCGCGCCAAAGAGGGTGCCAACCAGGCGGTAACGGCGTCCGTCGAGGACGCGCTCCGGCTTGGCTGCTCGGCCGTCGGCTTTACGATTTACCCCAATTCGGACAAAGCCTATGCCATGTTTGAAGAACTGCGCGACATTGCCCGCGAAGCCAAAAAAATGGGCCTGGCCGTCGTCGTCTGGTCCTACCCGCGCGGCGGCGATCTTTCAAAAGACGGCGAAACGGCGATCGACATCATCGCCTACGCCGCCCACATGGCCTGCCTTCTTGGCGCGCATATCGTAAAAGTAAAACTGCCCACCGATTATCTAGAACTTGCCGCCGCAAAAAAGATCTACGAAAAAGAAGCCATTGATATTTCAACGCCAGCCGCGCGCGTGCGCCACATCGTCCAGTCCTGCTTCCAGGGGCGTCGCATCGTTGTCTTTTCCGGCGGTTCGGCAAAAGATCTCGACAGCCTCTATGACGATGCGCGCGCCATCCGCGATGGCGGCGGCAATGGTTCGATTATCGGACGCAACACCTTCCAGCGCCCCCGCGAAGATGCCTTAAAGATGCTGGACCGCATCATCGGCATCTATCAGGGGAACGACTGATTCAAACGCATCCGACCCGCCTTTACCTTTTAACGCCGCCACAAATCGACCCAAAAAAATTCGCCGAAACCCTGGCCGAAGCCCTGGACGGCGGCGATGTCGCCTGCGTTCAGCTGCGCCTGAAAACGGCATCGGATGATGCGACCCTCACGGATGCGATCCGCATTGCAGCGGAAACCCTTCTCCCCATTTGCCACACGCGCGACGTGCCCCTGCTGATCAACGACCGGCCCGAACTGGCAAAGGAAATGGGCGCGGACGGGGCCCATATCGGCCAGCAGGACGGCGCATGCGCCGACGCCCGCGCCATCCTCGGAGATGGGGCCATCCTCGGCGTGACCTGCCACGATTCCCGCCATCTGGCGATCGAGGCTGCCGATGCCAGCGCCGATTACGTCGCCTTCGGGGCCTTCTACCCAACGCCGACGAAGCCCACGAAAACCCGCCCAGACCCGGAAATTCTGACCTGGTGGCACGAAACGACAACCGTGCCCTGCGTCGCCATCGGCGGCATTCAAATCGAAAATTGCGCGCCCCTGGTGGCAGCAGGGGCCGATTTTCTCGCCGTGCTTCACGGCATTTGGGACCATGAAGGCGGCCCTGGAAAAGCGGTTCACGCGTTTAACCGCGCCATTTCCAAAGCCGCTGATGCCGCGCCACCGCCAAAAACAGCCTGAAGCGATTTTAAGCCCGCGCCGTTGCGTATAGATTGACGACCTGATAGCTTCCGCGCCGCTTTTCCAGAACAAAAAGGCAGGAAAAATGAAGATCAGCGGCAATGCCATACGCCCCGGCATGGTGATCGAACACAAGGGACGGCTTTGGGTCGCTGTGAAAACTCAGCACACCCAGCCCGGCAAGGGCGGTGCCTATCTGCAGGTTGAACTTCGGGACATTCGCAGCGGCACGAAACTGAACGAACGGTTCCGTTCCAGCGAGAACGTCGAACGCGCCCGCCTCGATCAGCGCAATCACCAATATCTCTACCGCGAGGACGACAACCTCACCTTCATGGACAACGAGACCTTCGACCAGGTCACGCTCCATCAGGACTTGGTGGGTGACGCAATCGACTTTCTTCAGGACGACATGGTTGTCATCATCGAATCCTACGAAGGCGAACCGGTGGGTGTAAAAATGCCGGACTCGACCATCTGCACCGTCGCGGAAACCGATGCCGTTGTAAAAGGGCAGACGGCGGCGGCGTCCTTCAAACCAGCCCTTCTCGACAACGGCGTGCGCATCTCTGTGCCGCCGCATATCGAGGCCGGCACGCGCATCCTCGTCAACATCGCTGAACGCATTTACGTCGAACGGGTTAAAGACTGATGGCCATCCGCTCTGCGCTCATCAACGTGATGGAAGGCGCCGTCCGCAAGGCGGCGCGCTCGCTTGTGCGCGACTTTGGAGAAGTTGAACAACTGCAGGTCTCAAAAAAGGGGCCGGGCGATTTTGTTACAAACGCCGATTTGAAATCCGAAAGAATCCTGCGCCGAGAACTGACCCACGCACGGCCAGATTACAGCCTGCTGCTTGAAGAAAGCGGTGCCATGGAAGGAACGGACCCAAGTCATGTCTGGCTTGTCGATCCCTTGGACGGCACGTCGAATTTTCTCCACGGCATTCCACATTTCAGCATCACAGTCGCATTGCAGCACGAAGGCAAGATCGTTGCCGGGGTTATCCTCGACCCCATCCATGATGAATTTTTCTGGGCGGAAAAAGGCTGCGGTGCATTTTTGAACAACCACCGGCTACGCGTTTCGGCCCGAAGAAAACTGTCTGACTCTCTGCTTGCCTATGGCGAACCGTTCGGCGGACGGACGGGAAAAGACGCCTTCGCAAGGGTGCTTCCCATCGTGATGGACCAGACGGCCGGCATTCGTCGCTCCGGCGCTGCTGCGCAAGACCTGGCCTATGTCGCCGCCGGGCGTTTCGACGGCTATTGGGAGGAAGGCCTGAAACCCTGGGACATGGCCGCCGGAATTCTGCTTGTCCAGGAGGCGGGCGGCTATGTGACGGAAATCAATGGCGGCAAGAACATGTTGCAATCGGGCAGCATCCTGGCCACGAACGATGCCCTCTATCCCAGCGTCGCCGCCCTCCTGCGTGAGGCATATAAAGCTCCCTGAAACAGGGTAACGGATTGATTAACGGCAGGAATCTTTTGGACCCCATTGTCTGATGGAAGCCGCTGGGCTAAAGTTTCGGCCATGTTTTGCCGTCCGCGTTTTCGCATGCCTCTCTCGACTGGCCTTTTCCTCGCCGGTGGGTTTGCCTTTGTCGGCGCAAGCGTCCTTGGCGCAAGCGTCCTTGGCACAAAGGCCCTTGCGGAACCCGTCATCGTCGGCGGCACCGGCAAGCCAAGCGTCACCGTTGATCTAAGCGTGCTTGAAGCCCTCGGCGCGCCGCCAATGGTCCCCAGACTCCTCATGCCGGGCCCCGGGCCGGCGCGCAACGGCACAATC
>CAYTAE010000142.1:0-4349 GCA_964435655.1 uncultured Rhodospirillaceae bacterium | reverse complement strand
GCAAGCGTTGCCGCCACCGCGCGCATTTCCTTTTCCTTGCCGATCGTAATTCGCAAACAATCCGGCAAGCCGTAACTCACAAGCTTCCGGGGAAGGATGCCCCGCTCATTCAAAGCCCGGTTTGCGGCTTCGGCATTCCGTGACGGATCGTCAGAAAACCGCACAAGAAGAAAATTCGCAACACTCGGATAGACGTGAAGCCCGCTCTTTTCCAATGCCTCGGCAAGCCACGCCCGCCACTTCGTATTATGCGCCTTTGCCTTCTCAAAAAACGCCTCATCTTTCAAGGCCGCGATCCCCGCCGCCTGCGCCGGACCAACGACATTGAAAGGCGCGCGCAGTCGATTAAGCACATCGGCAATCGACCCCGGACAATAGGCCCAGCCAAGCCGAAGGGCGCTTAAGGCAAAAATTTTCGAAAACGTCCGGGTCATGACGACGTTTTCCCCGGCATCCACCAAATCGGCCCCCGGCGTATAATCTGCCTCTGTCACGAATTCCGCATAGGCCGCATCAATGACCAAAAGAACATCCGATGGCAATTTTTCCCGCAAGTAGCGAAGGGCAGCCCCGTTCAGATAACTTCCCGTCGGGTTGTTCGGATTGGCAAGAAAAACAATCCGCGTCCGCGGCGTTACCTGCGCAAGCAAGCCGTCCACATCGACCGTCATGTCTTTTTCCGGCACCGCAACCGGGGTGGCGCCGACGCCATGGGCCAGAATTGGAAACAGAAGAAAGCCATGTGCGCTGCAGAGGATTTCATCCTCCGGCCCGGCATACGCCCGGGTCAGCAAGGCAAGCAGATCGTCAGAGCCATTGCCGCAAACGATGCGATCTGGGTCAAGGTCATGACGCTGACCAATGGCTTCGCGCAAGGCGTGCGCGTCGCCATCCGGGTAGCGATGCAGGTCGGCCGCCGCCGCCAAATATGCCTCAATGGCCTTTGGGCTTGGACCCAGCGCATTTTCGTTTGACGAAAGCTTCATCACATCGGTCATGCCGGGAAGACGCGAAGCCCCCCCGATATAGGGGGCGATCTGTAAAATACCCGGTCGGACTTTAAGTGCGGCCACGGGAAGATTTCCTGTTTTTCTTGGGTTTCAGTCCAGACAGAGGCACGGCGTAACTTCCAACAACACGAACCCCAAGAACCGCCGTGCCAAGATGTTGCCGAATACGCGCCAGCACCGGGTCTGCACCATCGAAAAAGCCTTCCACTTCAACCAGAGAAAAGCTCCGACGACGCCCGGTTTGGCTTCGCCACCCATGGAAAGAACGGCCTGAAACCTTCTCACGGGCAAATGCCGCCGCAAGGCGCGCCGGACCAATCCCTCTCTCCGACTCAACAACAAGAAAACTGCGGTCCTCGCTGCTTGGCTCCGGCGCCATTGGCGCAACGATCACAGCCTGCACGTCGTCCGCGTCTTTTTCAAAGCCAACGAAGGGAAGCCCTGCAACAATCTGCAAACCATCGAATCGACCGACAAGATGCCGCCACCACGCATCGTCCTTCTTTCGCGGAACTGGAATTACGCCCGCCGACACGGTTCGGGCCGCGACCTTTCCAAGTACCGTTGTTATCGAAGCGGCATAAGTCGTCGGAACGATCGAGCCATAATGTTCGCGCGCAAGGCCCAGGCATGGATCTTTCGATTTTGGGCAATACACGGCAAGGCTGAAATGTTCCTGGCCAGCCAAATGCGAGGCGATAATCGTCCGCCAAATCTGGACAATCCCTTTTTCCGGGAAGCGCCCATGGTGACGGTGAAGCAATCGCCTTAGGATTTCGATTTCGCGACTGGGCCGAAAGAACCCGCCACGTCGATAAACCCGCCGCTTGTGCTTATATGCCCGAACCTCTTCAACAACATCTGTGCGCTGCCATAGAAGTTCCTGAATGCTATCGTCGATCCGATCGATATCACGGCGCAGCTCTGCAAGAGATTTCCCGTCCGTCATCCCGCTCTAAACCATATCCAGCAAGGCGTTAGTAGTAATCGGAGAACCCTCCAAAATCAAAGAAAACATTGACAGCCAGCGCCATGGAACCTAGCTATGCAACCATCCCTGTTTCATTCTCCATAGGACGCGAGCACCCCGCAAGCACAACCATGCCCCAGGCCAGCGAAGTCATTTCCAAGAGCGAAACGGTCAAGCTGGGGATCAAAACGCCGCTTCGTCTCGACTGTGGCGTCGACCTGAGCTCTTTTTCCGTCGCCTATCGAACCTATGGGCAACTGAACGCCGCCCATTCGAATGCCATTCTGGTCTGCCACGCACTGACCGGCGACCAACATGTTGCCGGCCCACACCCAGAGCAAAAGAAGCCCGGCTGGTGGGACTTGATGGTTGGCCCCGGGCGACCACTGGATACAGACCGTTATTTCATTATCTGCTCGAACGTGCTGGGCGGTTGCATGGGAACGAGCGGACCGAAAGAAACCGATCCCACCACCGGCAAGCCATATGGCCTTCATTTCCCGGGAATCACCATTGCCGACATGGTGCGCGCGCAGGCGCTTTTGCTTGATTACCTTAAAATTGATCAACTGTTTTGCGTCATTGGCGGTTCGATGGGAGGCATGCAGGCCCTTCAATGGGCCGTCAGTTTTCCCGAACGGGTGTTCACGTCCGTCCCTATTGCGGCAGCGGCTCGGCACTCTGCCCAAAACATCGCCTTTCATGAAGTTGGCCGCCAGGCCATCATCGCCGACCCCGATTGGCATGGCGGTGATTATTTCAGCTATGGAAAGCGCCCGACGCGAGGCTTGGCCGTGGCGCGCATGGCCGCCCATATCACCTATCTGTCGGAAGCGGCATTAACCCGAAAATTTGGGCGCGCCCTGCAGGACCGAAAGGTCGTGACCTATGGTTTTGATGCGGATTTCCAGGTCGAAAGTTATCTGCGCCATCAGGGGAGCACCTTTGTTGATCGCTTCGATGCAAATTCCTACCTCTACATCACGCGTGCAATGGACTATTTTGACCTTGCCGAAGAACATGACGGTGTGCTGACAAACGCGTTTCGTGGGACAAAAACCCGTTTTTGCATCCTCTCATTTACCAGCGACTGGCTTTTTCCAACGTCGGAAAGCCGGAAGGTTGTCCATGCCCTGAACGGAGCCGCGGCGAATGTCAGCTTCATCGAGATTGAAACCGACACCGGCCACGATGCCTTTCTCCTGAACGAACCAAAGTTTACGGAAACCCTCCGTGGGTTTTTAAACGGCGCTTCCGAACATCCGGGGCTGGGCGCATAAATGACCAAACCCATTGAAAATAAAGCCCTTACAGACATCCGTGTCGATTTGCAGCGCATCGCTGAGATGGTCACGCCCAAAAGCCGCGTCCTGGATCTTGGCTGTGGCGATGGCAATCTTCTCGATTACCTCGTGCACGAAAAAGATGTCGACGGCCGCGGTATCGAAATCAAACAAGAGCGCGTCTATCTTTGCCTCAGCCGCGGACTTTCCGTTATCCAGGGCGACGCGGAAATGGATTTGAAGGATTATCCCTCGCATTCTTTTGATTACGTCATCCTCAGCCAGACCTTGCAGGCGATGCATGCGCCCAGAGAGGTGCTTTCGGAGATGCTTCGCATCGGTCGCCGGGCGATCATTTCCTTCCATAATTTTGGCTATTGGCGCGTTCGCATGGATCTTCTGCTACGCGGTCAAATGCCCACAAGAGGCGCCTTCAATACGCCCTGGTATGAAACGTCGAACATTCATAATTGTACCATTCGCGACTTTATCAGCCTTTGCGACGAGCTTGGCGTTGTCGTGGAAAAACAAATTTCGCTCGACCATGCCGGGCGGGCAGGCCAATCCAATTTGGTGGCCCACCTGCTTCCAAATCTTTTTGGCGAACAGGCCGTCTTCCGGTTACGCGGCAAAGACGAGCCGTCTCAAGAAAAACTGTCCGGAACCGGCGCATAAGCTTTGCGCCGTTGCGGGGTTGCAGGCGTAACGGCATAAACCTGTTTGCTCACTTCCATTACCAGAATGCCTGCCAAGCCAGAAAACCAGCGAAGCCCAACTTTTTCCCAGGCTGCGGCCGAACGCAACAACAGCTTCGAAGACGTTGGCGGCATGGAAAGTGCCCGACGGGTTTCAACCGGCGTGAACATGTTTTCACGCAGTAGCCGGGAAAGTTGCGACACCGTATAGGGACTGCCGTGACCAAAGGGCGTTCGTTCCATCCGGGCCCAAATGCCCCGCCGGTTTGGAACAACGATGAGCAGGCGCCCGCCATCCCCAAGCACTCGCCATATTTCGCGTAGCATCGGACGCACCTGATCGCTGAATTCTAGCCCATGGACAAGCAGAACCCGACCCCGCGAAAGGTCC
>CAYTAE010000141.1:0-4358 GCA_964435655.1 uncultured Rhodospirillaceae bacterium | reverse complement strand
GCTCCCGCCCTGGTTTGAGTATCAGGCGGTGCGGCAACTGGGCGAGCAGCGGGCGGCGCGCGTCGAGGAGCTGCGTCAGCAACTCAAGGCGCTGGAGCAGCAGAACAAGTTCCGCGACGACCCGGCCTATCTGGAAAAGGCGGCGCGGATTTCGGCCCTGGCCCGGGACATCAGCGAGATTGTGACGGAGCTTGGCGTCGCGCCGTCGCAAACGTTGCCAGCGGGTTTGACGGTCGCTTATCAATCGGCCTGTGGGCTTCATTACGGCCAGGGGATTGGCGGTCTGCCGTTCCGGCTTCTTGAACAGGCAGGCTTTGCAGTTGTGACCCTGACCGATCCGGAGCTTTGCTGCGGCAGCGCCGGGCCCTATAGCCTGCTGCAGCCGGATTTTGCCGAAGGTTTGCGCACACGCAAGCTGAACGCCATTGCAGAGGTGAAGGCAGACGTCGTCGCCACCGGCAACATTGGCTGCCGCGATTGGCTGGCCAGGGACGCGGCCATTGCGGTCGTTCATGTGGTCGAGCTGCTCGATTGGGCAGGCGGCGGCCCAAAACCGCCTGAAATGAACGTTTTGCCGAACGGTTAACGAAATTGTGATCGGGCGTTCATTGGTTGCTTTGCCGGCGCTGCCTATGCTGATTGTCAAAAGGCGGCTACGGTTCAAATCAGAACAGCTTTCAAGGTTAGGAATTGTCTATGAAATATTTTCTTACCTTCTTCGTTGCAGCGTTCTTTCTTGCCACGGCCGTGCCGGCCACGGCAACCCAGGCGGACCCGGATCTGGATGCGATCTTTAGCCGCCTCAAGGCAACCCATGACCCGGTCGAAGCGGAAAACCTTCAGAAATATATCTGGCGTCTCTGGGTCAAGACGGATGACGCGACCGTCCGGGAGCTTTTTGGAGAAAGCCGCGAACTGCTGCTTCGCAATGACTATTTAACGGCGCTTGGCATTGCATCGAAAATTGTGAAGCTGGCGCCGGATCATGCGGAGGGATGGAACCTTCGGGCAACCATTTTTTATGCGCTGGGCGATTACGCTTCATCCATTGCGGACGTCGAGAAAACCCTGGTGCTGGAGCCGCGTCATTTCGGCGCGCTGGTCGGTCTTGGCATGATGTATATCGAGATGGGGCAGGACAAGGATGCGTTGAAGGCTTTTCAGCGCGCCCTGGCCGTGAACCCGCATCTGGACCAAGCCCGTCAACGGATCGAAGCCCTGACCGGGCAGCCGAAGGGCGGCAGAATGAAGGGCGGCGGAATTTAAGCGCGGTTCGAGGCGCTTTCATGCGGCCTTTTCGCTAGCGTTTTTTTACCGTTGCGATTCGCAGAATGTTGGTCTTGCCGGGTGTGCCGAACGGGATGCCGGCGGTGACAACGATCCGGTCGCCGGGCTTGGCGACTTTTTTCGCCCGCGCGATGCGCTGAGCCTTCCCCACCATGTCATCAATGTCGTTGACTTCAACACTGACGGCGCTGTGCACGCCCCAGGCAAGGGCCAGTTGCCGTGCTGTCTGTTTGCGGGTCGTCAGGCACAGGATTGGAACGTCGGGCCGTTCGCGCGCCGCGCGCAGTGTCGTCGAGCCGGACGTCGTGTAGGTAACGATGGCGGCGGCCGAGATGGTTTCCGCCACCTGGCGCGCGGCAGATGTAATGGCGTCGGCGGTTGTGGCTTCTGGCGTTGCGTGCTCGGCGTTGATGACCGCCTGATATTTCGGGTCCCGTTCGACGCGGGCGATGATGCGGTTCATCATCTTTACGGCTTCGACCGGATAGACGCCGGCAGCCGTCTCGTTCGAGAGCATCACGGCGTCCGTTCCCTCATAGACGGCGTTGGCAACGTCGGAGGCTTCGGCCCGGGTCGGTGTCGGCGAGCCAACCATTGAGAGCAGCATCTGGGTAGCAACCACGACCGGCTTGCCCTGTTGCCGGCAGACGCGAATGATCTGCCGCTGGATGCTTGGCACGTCTTCGGGCAGCAATTCCACGCCAAGGTCGCCGCGTGCGACCATGACCGCATCGGAAAGGCGGACGATTTCGTCGAGATATTCGATGGCAGACGGCTTTTCCAGCTTTGTCAGGATGGCCGCCTTGTCGCCGATCAGCCGCCGCGCTTTGCGAAGGTCGCTCGGGCGCTGGACAAAGGAAAGGGCGATCCAGTCGACGCCCATCTCAAGGGCGGCCTGCATGTCCCGCCGGTCTTTCGCCGTCAGGGGGGAGATGGGCAGTTCCACGTTCGGGACGTTGACGCCTTTGTGGTCGCTAAGCGTTCCGCCGATTATGATGCGGGTATCGGCAAAATCGGGCCCGCATTTGCGAACGCGAAGCCGCACCTGGCCGTCATCGAGAAGAAGGTCCATCTTTGGCTTGAGCGCCGCGAACACCTCGCGGTGGGGAAGGGATGCGCGGGTCTCGTCGCCCACTTGCTTTGAAAGATCGAGGCGAAAGGCTTTCCCCGTCTTCAGGACGACGCTGCCTTCTTTAAACCGGCCGAGGCGCAGCTTTGGCCCTTGAAGGTCGGCCATCGTGCCGACCCACCGTCCGGCGGCTTTTTCCGCCTTGCGAATTACGGCAAAGCGGCGGCGATGTTCGGCGTGGGTTCCATGGCTGAAATTCAGCCGGAAGACATCGACGCCGGCCTCGATCAGCGCGCGGATTTTTTCCGGGCTATCGGATGTCGGTCCAAGGGTGGCGACGATTTTCGCCTTTCGTTTTTGCTGCATGATGAAAACCTAATCCTACGGGGTCCATTCGGAAAGCATTTTATGTTCAAAAATCAATCGCTTGGATGGAATTTGCGGCATTGGCTTTCGCAGATTGGAGCTTTTACACTGCCAAAAGATAAATTTTCCTCCGGGTCGAACCGCGGATGGAGAAGGGAGAAGCCGATTCATGGGCATTAAAGAGAAAATCCGCACCATTCCAGACTACCCGAAGGCGGGCATTCTGTTTCGTGACATTACAACGCTTCTTCAGGACGCCGTCGGCTTCCGCAGGGCCGTTGACGGACTTGTCCAGTTGCATGCCGGTGTCGCAATCAACAAGGTCGCCGGGATCGAAGCCAGGGGGTTCATCCTTGGGGGTGCCGTTGCGCATCAGCTTTCCATAGGGTTTGTGCCGGTGCGGAAAAAGGGCAAGCTTCCGTGGAAGACGTTCGGCCAGGAATATGCGCTGGAATATGGAACGGATTGCGTTGAAATTCACGAAGACGCGATTGCCTCGGGCGACCAGGTTCTTCTGATCGATGACTTGCTTGCAACCGGCGGGACGGCGGCAGCAGCCATCCAATTGATCGAACGCGCTGGTGGCCATGTGATCGGCAGCAGTTTTGTGATCGACCTTCCGGACCTTGGCGGCCGGGGCCGTCTTGAAGCGATGGGCCAGAAGGTCTGCACCCTGGTGGATTTCGAAGGGGAATGACCGCACGAGCCGGAAATGGCTGCGGCGGATAAAAAAACCCCCTCCCAGTTTTCTGGGAGGGGGGGGAATTGCCTTAGGGAAGGCATCTGTCTTTCTTTTTTTAGAAATCGATCTGGGCGCGCAGCTGAATGATCTGCGGGTCGTCATTGGCGGCGGAGGTAATTTGCGGGATAAGATTGCCCGCATTGCCTGTCGCGTTGTTGTCGTTGTTCACGCGGATGTAGTTCAGCATGAAGCGGACATGAGATGTCGCGTACCAATTCAGCCCAAAGGTCAGGTTTTTCTCGCCACCGCCAAGGATGTCTTCGTCGGTCAGCATGACGCCGCTATAGCGAACGGCAAGTTCCCAGGCGCCGAGGCCGCCATCGGCGTAAGAATGCTTTGGCTTTACGCGGCCAAAAGAACCCTTTTTGGGGCTGTATTTGCGATGGTCGCCCGGTGTGAGGAAGAGGCTTGCATAGCCGTACCAGCCATAGAAGTCGAGATCGGACAGGCCGAGATCGCGTGTCACGTTGACGCCGATATATTCTCCCTGGACGGAGAAGGGGCCCCAGACGCTGGCTGCTTCCAGGCCGTACAAGACTTCATCCGTAGCGTTGGTGATCGTGCCCGTGTCCACGAAGCGGGCGGACGTGACATGGCTTTCAGGCCGTTCCCGAAAACGCAGGGTCTGATTGCGCAGATTGCGATAGGACACCGCCGCGCCAAGGTGGATTTTTTTGGTCGCTTCGCTTAAGGGTGCGAAGTGAACACGGCTTGTCAGGGAATAGCCTTCATCGCCTTCGTCGCTGGCATCGCCGGTGACGCTGGACCCGGCACCCGCCAGCGCGAAGGACCAGTTTTCCCCGCCTGTGTTGTAGCCGACACCGATCAGGCGACCCGGCGAAAACACATTCGGCAGGGCGCGTTCCATGAAGGTGATGTATTTTGAACTCGTCA
>CAYTAE010000140.1:0-4382 GCA_964435655.1 uncultured Rhodospirillaceae bacterium | reverse complement strand
AAAAATTATTTTTACCCAGACCTTCCCCAGGGCTATCAGATTTCCCAATGGACGCATCCGATTATCGGCAAGGGCGAATTGTTGATCGACCTTGCCGATGGCCGTTCGCGATCGATCGGCATCACCCGCCTGCATCTTGAGCAAGATGCCGGGAAAAGCCTGCACGATCAGCACCCAAAAGAGACGTATATCGATCTCAACCGTTCTGGCATTGCCTTGATGGAAATTGTTTCCGAACCGGACATGCGCAGCGCGGAAGAAGTCGGCGCCTATCTTCGCAAGCTGCGTTCGATCCTGCGCTATCTCGGCACTTGTGACGGCAACATGGAAGAAGGGTCGATGCGTTGCGATGTGAACATTTCCGTGCGCCGGCCCGGCGATGGCTATGGCACGCGCTGTGAAATCAAAAACGTAAATTCCGTCCGCTTTGCCATGCAGGCCGTTGACTATGAGGCCCGCCGCCAGGTCGATCTGCTGGAATCCGGCGACACGGTTGTGCAGCAGACGCGACTGTTCGATTCGGCAAAGGGTGAAACACGGCCGATGCGTTCGAAAGAAGAAGCGCATGATTACCGTTATTTCCCGGATCCGGATTTGCTGCCGTTGCAGCTCGACGAATCCTATGTTGAGGAACTCCGCAAGGCGCTTCCCGAACTTCCCGATGAAAAGAAGCAGCGCTTCATTTCAGAATACGGTCTTTCGCCCTATGACGCAGGCATTCTGGTTTTTGAAAAAGAACATGCTGCCTATTACGAGATGGCGTCAAAAGACCGAAACAAAAAGCTGACGGCAAACTGGGTCATCAGCGAGTTGTTCGGCGCGTTGAACAAGCTTGGCGTGGACATTGAAAATTCACCGGTTTCGGCAGACGCGCTTGGTGGCCTTGTTGGTCTTATCGAAGACGAGACGATTTCCGGGCGTATCGCCAAGGACGTTTTTGCCGACATGCTGGAAACCGGCAAGCCGGCCGCCGCCATCGTCGAGGCGAAGGGGCTGCGTCAGGTGACGGAGCCGGGCGCCATCCTTGAAGTCATCACCGAGATCATCGCCGCGAACGCGGACAAGGTTGCCCAATACAAGGGTGGCAAGGAGAAACTGTTCGGCTATTTCGTCGGCCAGGTGATGAAGGCGACGGCGGGCAAGGCGAACCCAAAGCTGGTCAATCAGCTTTTAAAGGAAGCGCTCGGCAAATAGGCGTCGGTTCAGGCATTGCCACGCCGTTAGGCCGGCCCGGTGCCATGAAGGCTCGACTTTTGGCGCTTTTTCCCCTTAAAATCTGGCGTTTTTCGTATTTGCAACATCAGGGGCGATGCCGTTGAAATTTTCAGGCCTTAAAACGGGACTGCTTTTCCTGCTGCTGATGGCGGTGGCCCTTCCGGTCAGGGCGGAGGATGCGTGGTATCTGCGCCTTCAGGGTGGCGGCAATTTTGCCGGCGATCAGGACATCGACGGCATCCTGGGCACAAGCTTTGCGCGCCAAAGCAAATTTTCCAGCGGGTATGTGGCGGGGGCGGCCCTTGGCCACGGGTTTGGGCCGATCCGTGTGGAAGGCGAATTTCTTTATCGGGAGAACGATGTCGACAGGCTTGCCGGCGGGCCGGGGATGGTTTCCGGTGATCGTTCCATCCGCAGTTTCACGGCAAATGTTCTCTATGATTTTTATTCCCTGACCCTTTCTTCGGATCGGTCGATTGACCTCTATGCGGGGGCGGGGCTGGGCATCGCAAATGTGTCGTTGAACGGCGTGACCGAAGGGGGTGCCGCCCTTTTGGACACCGACGACAGCGTCTTTGCCTATCAGGGGATTGTTGGCGTTCGCCACGCCCTTTCCGACCGCCTGTCCGTCAATCTTGATTACCGTTATCTGACGACGGTGAACCCCGAATTCGTGACGGCCGCGGGCGCAAATGTCGAAGCGGAGGTGGCCGATCATTCGGTCCTGTTTGGCCTGACCTGGCATTTTGGCGCAAAGGCGAAGGCGAAGCCCGCCTTTGCCAAGGCTGCCGAACCGGCACCGCGTCCGGCCCCGTCTGCGGTGCCTGCGGCGCGCGTGCCTGTGGCCACGACGGATAAAAAAGCGGTCGCGAAAAAGACCTTCCTTGTTTTCTTCGATTGGGATCAGGCCGTCATCCGCCAGGACGCGGTGGAAATCCTGACTGAAGCGGCAGCCGTTGCCCAGCACGGGACGCTTGCGGTTATTCAATTGACCGGCCATGCCGACCGTTCGGGCACACGTCGCTACAATCAAAGCCTTTCCGAGCGAAGGGCCGCGGCGGTACGGGGGTTTCTGATTGGCAAGGGGGTTCCGACGGACATCATCGCCACCCTTGGCAAGGGCGAAGACGACCCACTGGTGGCGACCCCGGACAATGTGCGCGAACCCCGCAATCGCCGGGTTGAGATCGTTCTTCCTTAAATATTTTTCAGAGAAAATATTCGGACGCGCTTACTTAGCGCTTATTTGGACGCGTTCGGACCCTTGTGCTCTTTTTCCCGTGCGGCGAGACGCCGGTCGTTGGGGGCGGGGACGTCATCGGCAAGTTCGGCCAGGCTTTTTGTGTAGGTAGCGATGGTGAAACTTGCGAGATCGGTGCCTTTGAGGCCGAGGGCCGTTTTCGCCAGGCGGGCGCGATCCTTGCAATAGGTCGCTTCGCGGATGCTGTTCAGGGATGCCCGGTTGGCAAGATGGGTTAGGAACGAATCAAAACGGATGCGGTGCTTGGCGCCATAGGTTTCACGAAAATGGCCGCGCAGCGTATCGGCGCTGTGGATAAGGGCCGGTGAAAACTGGCGGACAAAGTGGTTGTAGTTAGAAACCAGGGTTGCACGAAGGTCGCCATGGCAGCCCAGCGCCGCGACCATCAGTTCGGATTGGAGCATGCGAACGGACGCCGCCCTGGCGATGTTGCCATCCATGCCACCAGCATCCATGCCACTGGCATCTTCCGCCAGGCCTTCGGCCGCCCATAGGAAGGCAGCGGCCAAGGCCAGACCTGCCACGTGTTTTCTCATACACCGAACTCCCTCGCGGCAGAAACCACCCGCCGACGCCGGTTTTTTTCTTCGTCTTCCGTGAGGATTTCATCCTCCCCTTTCGGAAATGTTAACGCAAAACGGTGGTGAGGCAAGGCGCTTGGCGAAATCTGGCGAAATCTTTGGCTTTTGTAGGGGTTGATGGCGGCGCGCGGCAGGCCATTGATTGACAGTTCCGGACGCCATCGTTAGAACCGCCCTTTCCGGAGGGGTGGCCGAGTGGCTGAAGGCGCTGGTTTGCTAAATCAGTATACGGGTAACCGTATCGAGGGTTCGAATCCCTCTCCCTCCGCCAATTTTAATAATTAAATCGTATAAAAACAATAAGTTAAGTATTTTTACCGGCATACAGCCCCCCAAATAGCCCCCGTTACACCCTCGTTAACTGCCATTTGAGTGCTCTAAATGGGCTTTCACTGTGTTTCTATGAAAGCCTGAGATGTCGTGAACAACCGTAACGGCAAAGACCGCAATGGGGGCAATATGGATGATCTTGATTATTGGCGTTTGTGCGATGACCTGTCGATCCTACAAGCCGCTCTTCTGATTGCCGGGGAAGACCCGTCAAAGAACGGCTATGTGGAAAGTTGGGAGATGCATAAAAGGCCTCAGGGGTATGAAGCGGCAAAAACGGCCATTTTAAATGCGCTGAAACGGGGGGATATAGAAGGGGAGATCACTTGGCACCCCGAGTGTGACCAAAATGGAAACACCGTTGGAGATAACAGCACTGCCGATATTGCTAATTCAATTGTATCGGTCCTCTCCCTGAGAGGTTTTTTGAAAAAAAGGGGAATCAGTAGTGGGTTCTTCTTTCCAGATGACTTTGATGATCGAAATTATCTTGATCGAAATAATTCTTATTATGCCCCAAAACTAGCAGCGGCGGTCGCGGCCTGGGAAAACGTTACCTCTAATGACCAGCTTTTAAATGGAAAAACACCTAAGCAGGCCATCGAAAAATGGTTGCGGGAACATGCAAGCGAATATTACCTGACTGGAGCCGATGGGAATCCGGTTGCTGCGGCAATCGAACAAATTTCAAAGGTTTCCAATTGGAAACCGGAAGGGGGAGCCGCCAAAACGCCTACCCCACCCCAGGTTACAGGCAACCCGACTACCCCTGAAAAAAATGATGCAAATCAAACTGATAGTTCCTCTGACAGTTCGGAAATTCCGTTCTAATTTTAGGCATCCCCCCTCCGTCATGAAAAATAGGGGGTGAGGATATGCTGGATTTAGGGGGGGAGTTATCTAAGCCTGAGTATCTATTTAAGCGCCGTCCGTCTGCATAGGGTTGCCTTGGTTTTAATCGAACGAAGGTAAATCACAATGCGCAAGCACATCCT
>CAYTAE010000139.1:0-4415 GCA_964435655.1 uncultured Rhodospirillaceae bacterium | reverse complement strand
GTCGTCATCAAGGTCATCGAATAGGGCAAGCCCAAAAGAATATTAGGAAACGGTAATGGATAGTCAAAACATACGCATCCGCTTGAAGGCGTTCGATCACCGGCTGTTGGATCAGTCGACCAGTGAGATCGTCAGCACAGCAAAGCGGACGGGAGCAAGCGTGCGCGGCCCAATTCCATTGCCGACCAGGATTGAAAAATTCACGGTATTGCGTTCGCCGCATATCGATAAAAAATCTCGCGAGCAGTTTGAAATTCGTACCCATAAGCGACTGCTGGATATTGTTGAACCGACGTCGCAGACGGTGGACGCGCTGATGAAGCTCGACCTTCCGGCTGGCGTCGACGTTGAGATCAAGCTTTAGGGGCAAAAGGATGCGAACGGGCCTTCTTGCAGAAAAACTTGGCATGACCCGCTTTTTGACGGAGGGGGGGGAGCACATCCCCGTTACCGTTCTGAAGGTGGATGGCTGTGAAGTGATCGCCACGAAAACCAAGGAAAAGGACGGCTATTCAGCCGTGCAGATTGGGATCGGGAAGGCGAAGGTAAAGAACGTCACGAAGGCCGTTCGTGGACATTATGCGAAGGCAAAGGTTGAGCCGAAGCGCAAGCTTGCTGAATTTCGTGTAAGTGCGGACGCGCTTTTGGAAATTGGTGCCGAGATTACCGTCGATCATTTTGTCGCGGGACAATATGTCGATGTGAGCGGTACGTCGATCGGTAAGGGATTCGCCGGTGCTATGAAGCGCCATAATTTTGCTGGCCTTGAGGCCAGTCACGGCATCTCGATTTCCCATCGTTCCCATGGTTCAACTGGCCAATGCCAAGACCCGGGGCGGGTCTTCAAGGGCAAGAAAATGGCTGGTCACATGGGGGCTGAGCGAGTGACGACGCAGAACCTTACGATCGTATCGACGGATGCCGAGGCCGGCCTTCTTTTCGTGCGTGGTGCCGTGCCCGGATCGCAGGGGGGCTATGTGATGGTTCGCGACGCGGTGAAAAAATCGCGTCCTGAGGCTGCGCCTTTTCCGGCGGCTCTTCGCGGGGCAGGGAATGCCGAGGCGGGTGAAGCGGAAGCTGTTGCCGAGCCTGCGGGCGAAGAAGTTTCGGAAGCGAATAAATCCCCGGAAGAATCCGGGAAGAAGGAATAGCTTCGCGATGAAGTGCAAAATTATAAATTTGGATGCGAAAGATGTCGGCGAGATGGATCTTGCGGACGAGATATTCTCCCTTCCGGCGCGTCCGGATCTTTTGCAACGTATGGTTACCTGGCAGTTGGCAAAGCGCCGTGCTGGTACGCATAAGACAAAGGGCATCAGCGATGTTCGTGGAACGGGTCGCAAGCCTTGGGCGCAAAAAGGCGGCGGTCGGGCGCGGGCAGGTTCTCTGCGTTCGCCGCAGTTTCGTGGTGGTGCTGTGATTTTTGGACCAACTCCGCGCTCCCATGCGTTTCAGTTGCCGAAAAAAGTACGCAAACTTGCCCTGAAGGCGGCGCTTTCTGCAAAACAGGCGGCCGGTAAGATCGTGGTTCTCGACTCCACAAAATTAGGTAGCGTCAAGACACAAGATCTGAAGACGCGCTTTGGAAAACTTGGCTGGTCCTCGGTGTTGGTGATTGATGGCCAGGAGGTGGATGTGAATTTCGGTCGGGCGGCACAGAATTTGCCCGGTGTTGACGTTTTGCCTCAGCAGGGCACAAACGTTTACGACATTCTTCGCCGCGATCTGCTCGTCTTGACGAAAGACGCGATTGCGCATCTGGAGGCGCGTCTAAAATGAGAAAGCGCAAGGAAAATAAGGCAAAAGACTCCAAGAAAATTACCGAGTCGATGTACAACATCTTGCTTTCGCCGGTGATTACGGAAAAGGCAACGCTTGGTTCCGAGCACCGCCAGGTCACGTTCCGCGTGGCTCTGCTAGCGACGAAGCCGGAGATCAAGGAAGCGATTGAAAAACTGTTTGATGTCAAGGTGCTTGCTGTAAACACCCTGCGCCAAAAAGGCAAAGTAAAACAGTTTAAGGGCCAGTTGGGACGGCGCGTTGATTATAAAAAAGCGATGGTGACCCTTGCCGAGGGCCAGACGCTTGATGTTACGGCGGGGGTCTAAGAAATGGCGCTGAAAACATTCCGACCGACGACGCCTTCTCAACGGCAACTCGTCATTACGGATCGCTCGAATTTGTGGAAGGGCAAGCCAGTCAAGAAACTTACGGAGGGCCTTTCGGAAAAAGGCGGCCGTAACAATCATGGACGGGTGACGTGTCGGCATCGTGGCGGCGGTCATAAACAGAGCTATCGAATTATTGACTTCAAGCGCCGTAAATTTGATGTGCCGGCGGTTATTGAGCGGATCGAATACGACCCGAACCGAAGCGCTTTTATTGCGCTTTTGCGTTACGAGGACGATGAATTGTCTTACATCATCGCACCACAGCGAGTGAAGGTTGGTGACAAGATTGTTGCCGGCGAAAACGTGGACATCGTGCCGGGAAATGCATTGCCTCTGAAGAACATTCCCGTGGGTACGATTGTCCACAACATTGAAATGAAGCCAGGCAAGGGTGCGCAGATTGCGCGCGCGGCTGGTGCCTACGCACAACTCGTTGGCAAAGACGCGGGGAAAGCACTGATTCGCCTGGCCTCCGGCGAGGTGCGGATGGTGCGCGCCGATGGCATGGCGACAATCGGTGCCGTCTCGAATCCGGATCAGAAGAACATTAAATACGGCAAGGCGGGACGGAAACGCTGGTTAGGTAAACGCCCGTCGGTGCGTGGGGTGGCGATGAACCCGATCGATCATCCCCATGGTGGTGGTGAGGGGCGGACATCCGGTGGCCGACATCCCGTTACCCCTTGGGGGAAATCGACGAAGGGCATGAAGACGCGCAGCAATAAGTCGACGGATTCCATGATTCTTCGCCGTCGACACAAGAAGAAGTAAGGAGAGAGGTTTCTCGTGGCACGTTCAGTTTGGAAAGGCCCTTTCGTAGACGGCTATCTGCTGAAAAAAGCAGAAGTCGCGCGTGCGTCAAGTCGCAACGATGTGATCAAGATATGGTCGCGCCGTTCGACGATTTTGCCGCAATTTGTGAGCCTGACCTTTGGCGTTTACAACGGTCATAAATTTATTCCGGTGTTGGTTACGGAAAATATGATCGGCCACAAATTTGGTGAGTTTGCTCCGACGAGGACCTTTCGTGGTCACATCGCGGACAAGAAGGCAAAGCGAGTTTAGGTATGGGCAAGAAAGCTGCTCCACGGGCATTGGCTGAAACCGAAGCGAAAGCGGTCGCTCGGAATTTGCGGACGAGTCCGCAGAAACTGAATCTTGTTGCGGCAACCATACGCGGTAAAAGTGCCGCTTCTGCGTTGGCCCTTCTTTCTTTTTCAAAACGGCGTATTGCGGGCGCTGTGCGCAAGGCGGTGCAGTCGGCGGTTGCGAATGCCGAAAACAACCACCAGCTCGACGTCGACCGGCTTTTCGTTGCCGAGGCAAGTGTCGGGAAAGGCATGGTTATGAAGCGCTGGCGTGCGCGTGCGCGTGGTCGCGCTGCGACGATTAAAAAGCCATTTAGCCACCTTACGATTGTTATGCGTGAGCGCGGGGAGTAACGAATGGGACAAAAAGTAAATCCGATAGGGTTTCGGCTCGGCATTAATCGGACGTGGGATTCGCGCTGGTATGCCGAAAAGGGATATGGCGATCTTCTTCATGAAGACATGCACATCCGGCGGTTTCTGGAAAAGCGTCTTTCCCAGGCGGGCCTTAGCAAGATCGTGATTGAACGTCCGGCCAAGAAAGCGCGGATTGCGATCCATACGGCGCGTCCTGGCGTCGTAATTGGGAAGCGCGGTTCCGATATCGAAAAGTTGCAGGCAGACCTTGCAAAAATGACGAATGGCGAGGTTCACATCAACATTGTTGAGATTCGCAAGCCGGAACTTGATGCACAGCTTGTGGCCGACAACATTGCCCAGCAGCTGGAGCGTCGTGTTGCCTTTCGTCGGACGATGAAGCGGTCCGTGCAATCGGCCATGCGCTTGGGTGCAAAGGGCATTCGAATCAATTGCGCGGGTCGTCTTGGTGGTGCTGAGATCGCGCGCACGGAATGGTATCGGGAGGGACAGGTGCCTTTGCATACGCTGCGCGCCGATGTGGATTATGCGACGTCGACCGCCTTTACGACCTATGGCACTTGCGGAATCAAGGTCTGGATTTACAAGGGTGAAATTTTGGAACGCGACCCCATGGCGCAGGACAAGCGCTTGGCAGAGCATCAGCCCGGCCACAAGCATTAATGGATTGTTGAACGCATGTTGAGCCCAAAACGTACAAAACACCGCAAGCAGCACAAGGGCCGGGTCCATGGCCTAGCAAAAGGCGGCACGGCTCTGAATTTCGGGGCGTTTGGTC
>CAYTAE010000138.1:0-4417 GCA_964435655.1 uncultured Rhodospirillaceae bacterium | reverse complement strand
GTGGGCCTTTATGGTTGTCCGACGACGGTAAACAATGTTGAGACGATTGCCGTTGTCCCGGAGATTTTGCGCCGTGGACCGGAATGGTTTGCAAACCTTGGCCGTCCGAACAACACAGGCACAAAGCTTTTCTGCATCTCCGGCCATGTCAACGAGCCCTGCCTCGTTGAAGAAGAGATGGGGATCCCGCTTCGTGAGTTGATTGAAAAACATGCCGGCGGCGTATCTGGCGGCTGGGACAATCTGCTGGCTATCATTCCGGGCGGATCTTCCGTGCCGTTGTTGCCCAAATCGATTTGCGACACCGTGTTGATGGATTTCGACAGCCTGAAAGAAGTGCAGTCGGGCCTGGGCACCGCTGCAATCATCGTCATGGACAAATCGACGGATATTGTGAAGGCCATTGCCAGGCTTGCCCAGTTCTACAAACACGAAAGCTGCGGTCAATGCACACCATGCCGCGAAGGCACCGGTTGGATGTGGCGCGTGATGGAACGGCTGGTCGTGGGGGAAGCCCATGTGGATGAAATTAGCCTGCTGGACGAGGTCAGCCGTGAAATTGAAGGCCACACAATCTGTGCGCTTGGCGATGCGGCAGCCTGGCCCATTCAAGGTTTGATCCGCCATTTTCGCCCTGAACTTGAACGTCGCATCCTTGACCGCCAGGTTGGCGGTGATACAGAGGCTGCGTAGGAACGAAACATGCCGAAGTTGACAATTAACGGCCAGGAAATTGAAGTCGAGACCGGGTTAACGGTCCTTCAGGCATGCGAGCAGGCAGGCGTTGAAATTCCCCGCTTCTGCTATCATGAACGGCTGTCGATCGCCGGCAATTGCCGTATGTGCCTTGTTGAGATGGAGCGTGCGCCAAAGCCAGTTGCTTCCTGTGCGATGCCGGTTGCCGATGGCATGGTTGTCCATACGAACACGCCATTGGTCGAGAAGGCGCGCAAAGGCGTGATGGAATTTCTTCTTATCAACCATCCATTGGATTGTCCGATCTGCGACCAGGGCGGCGAATGCGACCTTCAGGACCAGGCCATGGCCTATGGGTTTGACCGCACCCGTTTTCAGGAAAACAAACGGGCGGTTGCAGACAAGGAATTGGGCCCTCTCGTCAAAACGATCATGACGCGTTGCATTCATTGCACGCGTTGCATCCGTTTTGCCGAGGAAGTTGCTGGCGTCCCCGTATTGGGGGCCACCGGACGCGGTGAAAACATGGAAGTCGGCACCTATGTTGAGCAGGCGGTTAATACGGAACTGTCCGGCAATCTTATTGATCTGTGTCCCGTCGGCGCGCTGACGTCAAAGCCATATGCGTTTACGGCGCGATCCTGGGAATTAAGCAAGGCCGAATCAATCGACGTTCTTGATGCGGTGGGCAGCGCTATTCGTATTGATGCCAGGGGCAAGGAAGTGATGCGCATCCTGCCCAGGCTGAACGAAGATGTGAACGAGGAATGGATCAGCGACAAAACGCGCTTTGCCTGCGATGGGCTGAAACGCCAGCGGCTGGATCGCCCTTATGTGCGTAAAGACGGCAAGCTGCGCCCGGCTTCATGGGAAGAAGCCTTCGCGGCGATTGCCGCAAAGCTGAACGAGATTCCTGCCAATAGCGTGGCGGCAATTGCCGGCGATCTTGCGGATTGCGAATCAATGCTAGCGCTAAAGGATTTGATGCAGGCGTTGGGCAGCTCCCATCTCGATTGCCGCCAAAACGGTGCCCGAATCGCGGTGGACGCCCCTGCAAGCTATCGTTTCAATACGACGATCGCTGGCATCGAAAACGCCGATGCTTGCCTTCTTATCGGCACAAACCCGCGCTGGGAAGCGGCCTTGGTGAACACGCGGCTTCGCAAACGCCATCTCATGGGTGGTTTTTCTGTTGCGGCCGTTGGGCCGGTGCTGGATCTGACCTATCCGGTCGCGCAATTGGGGGAAAGCCCTGATGTCCTTGCCGCGATTGCTGACGGCAGCCATGACTTTGCGAAGACCCTGGCGGCGGCAGAGCGGCCAATGCTTATCCTTGGTGAAGGAGCGCTGATGCGCGCCGATGGCGACGCCATTCTGGCTTTGGCGCATCAAATTGCCGAAACGACCGGCATGGTGGGCGAGGGGTGGAACGGGTTTAATTTTCTACCGTTTGCAGCTTCTAGGGTTGGTGGCCTCGATTTGGGCTTTGTTCCAGGCGACGGCGGGTGCGACGTTGCCGGCATTTGCAAAGGTGCCGGTAAGGGCGATATTCAGGCGGTCTATCTTCTTGGTGCCGATGAGATTGATATGGCCAGCCTGGGGGATGCCTTTGTTATCTATCAGGGGCATCACGGGGATGCCGGCGCCCACCGGGCCGACGTTTTGCTTCCCGGGGCTGCCTATACGGAAAAAAATGCCACCTATGTCAATCTGGAGGGCCGAGTCCAGCGGACACGGCTTGCCGTTTTCCCGCCGGGCGAGGCGCGGGAAGACTGGGCCATCCTGCGCGCCCTTTCGGCCGTTCTTGGAAAAACTCTTCCCTATGACAGCCTGGCTCAGGCGCGCGAGCGCCTGGTTGCGGCCAATCCCGCCTTTGAGGGCGAGGACAGCGTAACGCCGGCCCCCTGGAGCAAATTCGGCACATCGGGCGCGCTGGCCAAGGCGGCCTTTGCCTATCCTCTCGATAATTTTTATATGACGGACCCCATCAGTCGCATTTCACCGACCATGGCCGCCTGTACGGAAGCGTTTGTTCACCCCTTGAAAGCAAAGACCGGCACCGATGGTTGAACTTTGGGACGTTTATCTGTGGCCGGGAGCGATTATCGTCGCGAAGATTCTCGCGATCGTTCTTCCCCTGTTGGGGGCGGTTGCCTATCTCACCTACGCGGAACGGAAGGTCATTGCGGCCATGCAGCTTCGCAAAGGCCCGAACGTGGTTGGGCCTTTCGGACTTTTGCAGCCGATTGCAGACGGGCTAAAGCTGCTGTTGAAGGAAATGATTCTGCCGACGCGGGCGAACAAGGCCATCTTTCTGATGGCCCCGATGCTGACGTTCCTTTTGAGCCTCGTCGCCTGGGCTGTCATTCCTTTCGGCGAGGGCATCGTGCTTTCCAATCTGAATGTCGGAATTCTGTATCTTTTCGCGATTTCTTCTCTCGGTGTGTACGGCATCATCATGTCCGGCTGGGCGAGCAATTCGAAATATGCGTTCCTGGGGGCACTGCGATCTGCGGCGCAGATGGTGTCCTACGAAGTCTCCATCGGTTTTGTCTTGATTACGGTGCTGCTTTGCGTCGGCTCCCTGAATCTTTCGGACATTGTTCTGGCCCAGAAGAAAATCTGGTTTGTCATTCCGCTTCTGCCGATGTTTGTCATCTTTTTTGTTTCGGCCCTGGCCGAGACGAACCGGTTGCCTTTTGACCTTCCCGAAGCGGAATCCGAATTGGTGTCGGGCTACAATGTCGAATATTCGTCGATGGCTTTTGCGCTCTTCTTTCTTGGCGAATATGCCAACATGATTTTGATGAGCGGCATCACAACGGTGCTGTTTCTGGGTGGGTGGTTGCCACCGGTCGATGTTGCGCCGTTGAACTGGATTCCGGGACCGGTCTGGTTTGGGCTGAAACTTTCTTTGGTTCTTTTCTGTTTCTTGTGGGTTCGTGCAACTTTTCCGCGTTATCGTTATGACCAGTTGATGCGTCTTGGCTGGAAGGTTTTCCTGCCAATTTCGCTTGCCTGGGTTGTCGTGACGGCGGGCGCGCTGCAGATATTTGGATGGGTGCCGAAGTGAAGCAGGGTGGGACCATGGCGAGGCTTGATAAAGCGGCGCGCGCGTTGTTCCTTGGGGAACTTATCGCGGGGCTGGCCCTTACGCTGCGTTACATGTTCCGGCGGAATGTGACGATCAACTATCCCCATGAGAGAGGCCCGCTTTCGCCCCGCTTTCGAGGCGAACACGCGCTGCGGCGTTATCCAAACGGCGAAGAACGATGCATTGCCTGCAAGCTTTGTGAGGCAATCTGTCCCGCCCAGGCAATCACGATTGAGGCGGAGCCTCGCGACGACGGAAGCCGGCGGACAACGCGTTACGATATCGACATGACAAAGTGCATCTATTGCGGATTTTGCGAAGAGGCCTGCCCGGTGGATGCGATTGTCGAGGGGCCGAATTACGAATTTGCGACGGAAACCCACGCCGAACTTCTTTATGACAAGGCAAAGCTGTTGGCGAACGGGGACCGCTGGGAAGATGAACTGGCCGAACGGCTGACGGCAGACGCGCCTTACCGCTAGAAACGGACAAAGAGAAAAACGATGCTTCAAGCCCTCATTTTCTATCTCTTTGCTGCCACCGCAGTCGGTGCCGGGGTTATGGTGATTTCCGCCCGCAACCCGGTGCATTCCGTGTTGTTTCTGATTCTTGCTTTCTTCAATGCGG
>CAYTAE010000137.1:0-4426 GCA_964435655.1 uncultured Rhodospirillaceae bacterium | reverse complement strand
CCTCGCACGAGCTCTCCCAGAGGCCGCGAATGTCGCCACCAGCGCAGAGACCGCGCTCGCCGGCGCCTTCCAGAATGATCAACGCGACTTCAGGATCTGTCTCGAAGCGATCGAGCGCCGCGTCGATGCCCTGCATGGCGGCTAGGTGGTCGGCGTCCACATAAACAAGGGGGGCCGCCGCCAGGGAGGAGCGGATTCGTTTCTCGGCGCGCTCAATTTCAAGGGCGCCGGTGACGACGCGGCGAAGATTGCGGATTTTTTCCCATTTTTCGGCCAGCGCATCGTTGCGCCACGCGTCCGAGATTTTGGGGAAGGTGTGAAGGTGTACGCTTTCGTCTTTTCCGGAAAAACGGGTGCGCCACGCTTCTTCTGCCGTGAAGCAGAGAATGGGTGCCAGCCATAAGGTCAGGCAATGGAACAGATCGTCCATCACCGTTCGGGCGGCGCGTCTGCGCGTGCTTTCGCGGTCGTCGCAATAGATGGCATCCTTGCGGATGTCGAAATAGAAGGCAGAAAGTTCAACCGAGCAGAAATTGTGAAGGGCAATGGTAATGCCGGTGAAATCGTAATCGGCGGAACGTTTTCGAATTTCTAGGCCCAGTTCCCAAAGGCGATGGTAAACCCAGCGTTCAAGCTCGGGCATGTCGGCACTGTCAAGCCGTTCAGCTTTGTCGAATTCCTTCAGGCTGCCGAGAAGGTAGCGCAACGTGTTTCGAAAACGCCGGTACATGTCGGCCTGATGTTTCAGAATTTCCTGACCGATTCGAAGGTCGCCCGTGTAGTCCGACGTGCCGACCCAAAGCCTTAGAATATCGGCTCCGTATTTTTCAACGACGTCCTTGGGTGAGACAACATTGCCCGTGGATTTCGACATTTTGTGGCCGTTCTCGCCGAGAACGAAGCCATGGGTCAGTACGGTTTTAAACGGTGCCTGCCCGCGCGTGCCGCAGGATTCAAGCAGCGAAGACTGAAACCAGCCGCGATGCTGGTCGGACCCTTCGAGGTAAAGGTCGGCAGGTGCGGAAAGGGTGTCGCGGGCTTCCAGAACGAAGGCGTGGGTGGCGCCGCTTTCAAACCACACGTCGAGAATTTCGTAGATGGGTTCGAAGTCGTCGGGTGAATAGTCTTCGCCCAGAAAATATTCCGGAGGGCTTGTAAACCATGTGTCGGCCCCATCTTTGGCAATGGCTTCGACGACGCGGTGCATCACGCCTTCGTCGCGCAAGGGCTCACCGGTTTTTTTGTTGACGAAAATGGCGATTGGAATGCCCCAGGCGCGTTGACGCGAAACGCACCAATCCGGGCGATCCGAAACCATGGCAAACATGCGGTTCCGGGCCTGTTTCGGAACCCATTGGGTGGTGTCGATGGCGTCCAGCGCCTTTTTGCGCAGGCCGTTCGTTTCCATGCTGATGAACCATTGTGGTGTCGTCCGGAAGATCAGCGGGGCCTTTGATCGCCACGAATGGGGATAGGAATGGGTGATCTTTCCAGCCCAGAGCAGCGCGCCTGTTTTTTCCATGGCGCCGAGGATGTCCGGGTCGGCCTTGAAAATATGTTTTCCGGCGAACAGCGGCACGTGATCGTAGAAGCGTCCGTCACCGGCCACCGTGTCGGGCACGTCAAGGCCGTGGCATTGGCCGACGTCAAAGTCATCGGCTCCGTGGCCGGGGGCGATGTGAACAAAGCCGCTGCCCTGATCCACGGTCACATGTTCGCCTGCCACCAGCGGTACTTCGAAATCATAACCCTGGCCGAAGAGGGGGTGTTGCAGGGTGGTTCCGGAAAGATCCTTGCCCTTGAAGTGGGCCAGAACCTTGTGGCTGGTGATGCCGGAATCTTTCAGGCTTGTGTCAAGCAGGGCGTCGGCAAAAAGCAGTTTCTCACCGATTTTTGCCAGGCTTTCGCCTTCCAGTCCGGTGACTTCGATCAGGGAATAATCGGTGGTTTTGCCATAGGCCACGGCGCGGTTGCCGGGCAACGTCCAGGGCGTCGTCGTCCAGATGACAACGCCGGCGCCGGCTAGTGCCGCGTCTGGGGCCGACGCGATCGGAAAGCGCACATAAATCTGCGAAGATTTGTGATCGTGATATTCCACCTCCGCTTCCGCCAGCGCCGTTTTTTCGACGACGGACCATAGGACCGGCTTCTTTCCCTTGTACAGGCCGCCGTTCAGAAGGAATTTGCCGAGTTCCTCGACGATCTTCGCCTCCGCCTCGAAGGTGATCGTCATGTAAGGATTTTCCCAATCGCCCAGCACGCCCAGGCGTTGAAATTCCTGCCGTTGGATGTCGATCCACTGGCGTGCAAAAACGCGGCATTCTTCGCGGAAGTCGATCAGCGGCACGGCGTCTTTGTCCTTGCCGGCGGCCCGGTATTTTTCTTCGATTTTCCATTCGATTGGGAGGCCGTGGCAATCCCAGCCGGGGACGTAGCGGGCGTCCTTTCCCTGCATTTGGGCAAAGCGGTTGACGATATCCTTCAGGATTTTGTTGAGCGCATGGCCAATGTGCAGATGGCCGTTCGCATAGGGGGGGCCGTCGTGAAGCACGAAGGGTTCCCGGCCTGCGGCCTGTTCGCGAAGCCGCTGGTAAAGCCCCATGCTGTCCCAGTGTTTTAGAAGGTCGGGTTCAAGCGTGGGCAGACCCGCCTTCATTGAAAAGGCGGTCTGGGGAAGAAAGACGGTTTCTTTATAACGGCTGGCCATGAATAGGGTTCCTACGCGGGATCGGGCGCCTTCGCAAGAACCTCGACGGCCAGCTCTTGGTCTTTTGCCATTTGAAGTGTCAGGGTTTCTGCGTTTGCAAAGGTTGCGTCTTCTCGCAGGTAAGCAATCAATTGCACCCGAAGCTGCTTGCCATACAGCAGGCCGGGATCTTCGAAAAAATTGACTTCAAGGCGCAGCGAGCGGCCATTGAAGGTGGGTCGCGTTCCGAGATAGGCGACGCCATCTTGCCAGTGTGTGTCCTTGCCGGCATCGCATCCGGCGCGAACGGCGTAGATGCCTGCTTTGGGGTGCAAGTGGTCGCCAAGCGCGAGATTGGCGGTTGGAAAGCCAAGATCGCGGCCCAGCCCGGCGCCATGCTCGACGCGTCCGGTGATTTCCCAATAGCGTCCAAGCAGTTTTGCCGCTTCGTCGGGCTGGCCCTGGCGAAGAAGGTCACGAATTTTTGTCGAGGAGAAGGCCTCCCCCTTTGTCATGACCGGGACCACCGCCGTGTACCCAAAGCCGAACCGCGTCGCCAGGGCCTGGAGCATTGTCGCATCCCCTTTTCGTCCCTGGCCGAAGCGAAAATCAGCACCCGTGATGGCGTGGGCGATCTGCAGGTTTTCGGCAAGCTCGTGTTCGGCAAAGCTTTCTGCCGAGAGGGCCGCAAACGCGGCGTCGAAATGCCGGACGATCAAAAAATCAACGCCGAGATGTTCAAGGGCGTGGGCCTTGTCGCGAAGCGAGGTTAGCTGGAAGGGCGGCGCTTCGGGCGTGAAAAAGCTTCGCGGATGTGGATCAAAGGTAAGAACGGCGGTGGCAGTGGCAAGGGTTTGCGCGTGCCTTCGCGCCGCGTCGAGAACGGCGCGGTGTCCACGATGGATGCCATCAAAATTGCCAATGGCAACAACCGCCCCCTTTGCTTCGGGTGGCACGTCGGAGGTGTGGCGGAGAATACGCATCGGCGCCGTTCGGCCTCTAAGAGGCGTTGGCTGTCTGATTTTTCGACGTGACCATGACGATGGCCTCGCCATCGACGACGACTTTTTCGTCAACCAGGCACTCTGTTTTCAGATGAACGCGTTTTTTTTCCAGGATGATTTCCGTGACCGTTACTTTGGCCCAGACGGTGTCCCCCGCCTTAACGGGCGCCTTGAAACGCAAATTCTGGCTTAAATAAATACAACCGGGACCGGGCAGTTTCGTGCCGATCACCGTTGAAAGGAAGCTGGCCGTGAGAAACCCATGGGCAATGGTCCCTTTAAATACCGTCTGGTTTGCAAATTCGCTGTTGAGGTGGACCGGGTTCGTGTCGCCGGAAATGCCCGCGAACAGGACGATATCCGTATCCGTGATCGTCTTGGCATACAGGTCGGACATGCCGACAGAAAGGTCTTCCAGGTAATAACCGTGCAGGTCTTTCATGAACTGGGTTCCAAATTTGGTTGCGGCTGCTGCCGATGCATATGATGCGGCGCAATATACCGGAAGCTCCCCCTTTGCAGCAAGGCGCACCCTTGCGTCGTCTGGCGCTTGCGCGGTTAACCCGGGATTAATGGAAAGTGGCGTATTTTCAGGGCTGGAGAAAGGTGCCGTCTTTATGAGCGAGCTTAGCAAGCATCACATCCCGCGGGTGCCCCCGAGGATTCCGAAGATTCAGGAGCGCGTCGAAATCACCATGAGCGACGGCGCGGTGCTGAAGGGGCACGTCTTCATCGA
>CAYTAE010000136.1:1696-4470 GCA_964435655.1 uncultured Rhodospirillaceae bacterium | reverse complement strand
AAGATGATGGGCGTCGTTGGCAAGCTCGGAAAGGTTCTTGGGCCGCGCGGTCTGATGCCGAACCCGAAGGTGGGGACGGTAACGGACGAAATTGCGAAGGCGGTAAAGGCAGTAAAGGGCGGCCAGGTTGAATTTCGCACCGAAAAGAACGGGATTATCCATGCCGGCGTTGGCAAGGCCAGCTTTTCCGAGGATGCCCTGGTGCAAAACGTACAGGCCTTTTTTGATGCGATTTTGCGTGCAAAACCAAGTGGCTCGAAAGGCAGCTATGTGAAAAAAGTCACCCTGACGTCAACCATGGGGCCAGGGATTCGGTTGGATGTTTTAAGCCTGAGGCGGACATGATCCGTTCTGGGCGAAGCTATTCTTCGTATTCGGCGTTGCCGGTACGACGAGTCGAAGGGGCGGCGATGCCGTGCCTTCGTATCTGTCCAAGACTGCAGGCGCCGTCGCGGTTTGCGCGATGGTTTAATGGGCAACCACCTGCACAGACGGAAGGTAACCCGATTTGGACGCCTTTTCGCGAAGGCGTTTTAAACGGCTTGAACTTCTGGGGCAGGAAAAGCGGATCTGTCGATTTTCGGCAGTTCCAGAAGCGTAGCGCGGAGGGGCTGTTTTTTTGGCCGCTCCGTTCAATGGTTGGAGGCGTAAGGTGAACCGATCAGAAAAAGAACAGTTGGTTGCTTCGCTTCACGACGTCTTTAATGCGGCTGCACTCGTGGTTGTTGTGCATCAAAGCGGCATGACGGTGGATGAATCCACCAGTTTAAGACGGCAAGTACGTGAGGCTGGGGCCAGCTTTAAAGTGACGAAGAACCGGCTCACCCGCATCGCCCTCAAGGGCACCCCTTACGAAGCTCTGGATAATTACTTTAGCGGCCCTACCGCGATTGCCTATTCGGAAGACCCTGTGTCTGCCGCGAAGGTGGTCGTTAATTTTTCCAAGAAGAACGAGAAAATCGTTGTTCTTGGCGGTGGGTTCGGAGTGGAAGTGTTGGATGAGAACGGCGTGAAGACATTGGCTTCACTGCCGTCTCTTGATGAATCGCGTGCGAAGATTGTCGGCATATTGAGTACGCCGGCGACGCGGATTGCTGGTGTGTTGCAAGCACCGGCAGGACAAGTCGCGCGAGTTATTGGCGCTTACGGGGCAAAGGATGCGGCTTAGCCCGCCCGGAAAAATACAGTTCAAGTCTAGGAGAAATTAGAATGGCGAATTTGGAAAAGATTGTTGACGACCTGTCGCAGCTCACCGTGATCGAAGCGGCGGAGCTGAGCAAACTTCTTGAGGAAAAATGGGGTGTTTCTGCGGCGGCACCGGTTGCGGTTGCGGCGGCTGGCGCGGCTGGCGGCGAAGCTGCGGCCGAAGAGCAGGACTCGTTTAGTGTGGTTCTTACGGCTTTTGGTGACAAGAAAATCAACGTCATTAAAGAAGTCCGTGCAATCACGGGTCTTGGCCTTAAAGAGGCAAAGGATTTGGTCGAATCCGCGCCGAAGCCGGTAAAAGAGGGCGTCAAGAAGGAAGAGGCGGAAGAGCTGAAGAAGAAGCTCGAAGGCGCAGGCGCGACGGCTGAACTTAAGTAACGGTGGCTGTTTTGGCCATATGTAAATGGAGACGGGGTGTTCTTGGTTTGCTGCCCCGTCTCGTTGTTGTGGAGGCGCGATCCGGCCTGGAAGTTTCCAGGCTTGGTAGTCCCGGCAGTTCCATGCTGGGACAGCGTTCTCTCGCAACACGCGCTGGCCGCGCCGGCTGTTTCTGCCCGTTTGGGGAAGCGGGCGCTTCCATGCAACCTGCAAGGGTTTAAGAGGAAAGTATGGCTACGTCCTTTACTGTTCGGAAACGCATTCGCAAAAACTTTGGTCGCATTAAAACGGTTGCGGCACTGCCGAACCTGATTGAGGTGCAGCGAAGCTCGTACGAAAAATTTTTACAAGCGGACATCCTGCCTCAGGACCGGGAAGACAACGGTCTGCAGGGTGTCTTTAAAATTGTTTTCCCGGTTTCTGATTTTTCGGGGCAATCGACTCTCGAATTTGTTTCCTATGCATTTGAATTGCCGAAGTATGACGAGGAAGAATGCCGTCAACGCGGCATGACCTTTGCCGCGCCCCTTAAGGTGACGCTGCGGCTTGTCGTGTGGGATGTTGATGAGGAGACCGGGCTGCGGTCGATTCGCGACATTAAAGAGCAGGACGTCTACATGGGCGATATGCCGCTCATGACGGACAAGGGAACGTTTATCGTCAATGGAACGGAGCGCGTAATCGTCTCCCAGATGCACCGTTCTCCCGGCGTCTTCTTTGATCACGATAAAGGAAAAACCCATTCTTCCGGGAAATTCCTGTTTGCGGCTCGGGTTATTCCTTATCGCGGTTCGTGGCTCGACTTTGAATTCGACGCAAAAGACATTGTGCATGTGCGCATAGATAGGCGCAGAAAGCTGCCAGTCACGACTCTTTTGCTGGCGCTGTCAAATCCGGAGAGTGAAAAAAAGAAGGATAGCAAAAGCAAGAAAGGCGCGACCGAAGAGGTCAGCGGCATGACGGCTGGAGAGATTCTAAACTATTTTTACAGCACCCAATCTTTCAGAAAGGCCAAACGGGGCTGGCGCACGGATTTCAATCCGGAATGGACGCGTGGCGTAAAGCTTACCCACGACTTGATCAACGCAAAAACCGGCAAGGTGGCGGTCGAAGCGGGCGAGAAAATCACGCCCCGGTTGATCAAGCGGCTTCAGGAATTCGGATAGTCTGTCGTACTCTCGTTTGTACTG
>CAYTAE010000136.1:0-1686 GCA_964435655.1 uncultured Rhodospirillaceae bacterium | reverse complement strand
CCGGAAGAGTTGATCGGGCGTTATATCGCTAGCGATCTTCTCAACGAGCAGACGGGCGAGATTTTTGCCGAAGCCTGTGACGAGATTACCGAAGAGACGCTGGAAGCGTTGGAGGAAGCCGGCATCACGGAAATCCCCATTCTTGCCATTGATCACATGAATGTGGGCGCGCATATCCGCAACACGTTGGCGATCGACAAGAACCGGACACGGGATGAGGCATTGGTCGATATCTACCGGGTTATGCGACCGGGTGAACCGCCGACCATCGAAGCGGCGAAGACGTTGTTTCAGGGTCTTTTCTTTGATTCAGAGCGCTACGACCTTTCCGCTGTCGGTCGGGTCAAGATGAATTCCAGGCTTGGTTTTCAGACGGAAGACAATGTTCGAATCCTGCGCAAGGAAGACATTCTGAAGGTTGTGAAAATTTTGGTCGACCTGAAGGATGGAAACGGCGACATCGACGACATTGATCACCTTGGCAACCGGCGCGTCCGTTCGGTTGGCGAATTGATGGAAAACCAGTATCGGATGGGGCTGCTCAGGATGGAAAGGGCCGTCCGCGAGCGGATGAGCTCTGTCGAGATTGATACCGTCATGCCCCACGACCTGATCAATGCAAAACCGGTTGCGGCGACGGTCCGTGAGTTCTTTGGGTCCTCTCAACTTTCCCAATTCATGGACCAGACGAATCCTCTGTCGGAAGTCACGCATAAAAGACGTCTGTCGGCATTGGGACCGGGCGGGTTGACGCGTGAACGCGCGGGCTTCGAAGTTCGGGACGTGCATCCCACCCATTACGGCCGGATCTGTCCCATTGAGACCCCGGAAGGGCCGAATATTGGCTTGATCAATTCTCTGGCAACCTACGCCAAGGTGAACAAATACGGCTTCATTGAAACGCCTTACCAGAAAGTTAGCAAAGGTAAGGTGACGGACGAGGTCGTATACCTTTCGGCAATGGATGAGGCGGGCCATATCGTTGCGCAGGCAAATTCGCCGCTCGACAAACAGGGCCGCTTCCTTGAGGACTTTGTCAGTTGCCGGCTGTCCGGCGAGTTCCATATGGCGTTGCCGGAAACCGTCGATTTGATGGATGTTTCGCCAAAGCAGCTTGTTTCGGTGGCCGCGGCTCTCATTCCTTTCCTTGAGAACGATGATGCAAACCGCGCACTTATGGGTTCGAACATGCAACGTCAGGCGGTCCCTCTCATTCAGACCGAGGCACCGCGTGTCGGCACGGGCATGGAAGGGATCGTTGCGCGGGATTCGGGGGTTGCCGTCTCTGCACGTCGCTCAGGGATTGTTGACCAGGTCGATGCCACGCGCATCGTCGTGCGCGCAACGGAAGAAGATTCCTCCAGCGCGGTAGCTGCGGTCGATATCTATAACCTCATGAAGTTCCAGAGGTCGAACCAGAACACCTGCATCAACCAGCGGCCGCTCGTAAAGGTGGGGGATATCGTTGCCAAGGGCGATATCATTGCCGATGGGCCATCGACAGATATCGGTGACTTGGCGCTTGGGCGTAACGTTCTCGTCGCGTTCATGCCGTGGAATGGTTACAACTTCGAGGATTCGATCCTCATCTCCGAGCGAATCGTGCGCGATGACACGTTTACATCAATCCATATCGATGAATTCGAAATGATGGCGCGTGATACCAAGCTTGGCCAGGAAGATATT
>CAYTAE010000135.1:0-4517 GCA_964435655.1 uncultured Rhodospirillaceae bacterium | reverse complement strand
TTCAGCACGTTCGCCGTGGACGAATTCGGGCTGTCCACACCCTTCATGAAGGGATGGGAGAAATCATCGAGGCCGAAGCGCTTAAGACCTCCAGCCTGGTTGGCAAACCGCTCCGCGATATTGATCTGCCGGACGAAATTCTTATCGGGGCGATTGTGCGCGGCGAGGAGGTGCTCATTCCGCGGGGAGGCACGACAATTATGACAGGAGACCGTGTTATTCTTTTCGCCGCCGCCGGTGCCGTAAAGAAAGTCGAAAAACTGTTCACCGTGGGTCTGGAGTTTTTCTAGACCGCCATATTGCGGATAAAACGGCGGGTAAAACGAATGTCCCACATTGCCTATGTAAATGGCCGGTATGTTCCTCACCGCCTGGCCCAGGTCCACATTGAAGACCGTGGCTACCAATTTGCCGATGGCGTCTATGAGGTGATGGCCGTAATCGACGGGCAGCCGATGGATGAGGCACTGCATCTTGATCGGCTGGAAATTTCCCTGGACGCGGTTTCCATGGAAAATGCCATGACGCGGCGCGCTCTTAAAATTGTTCTCCGCGAAATTATCCGCCGCAACCAAATACGAGACGGCATTCTATACCTTCAGATGACGCGTGGTGTTGCCCGTCGGGACCATGGGTTTCCGGAACGACGGAAAACGGCGTTGGTCGTAACGGCCCGGCCCGCAACCCTGCCGCCAGAGGCCGCCCTCCGCGACGGCGTTCACGTCATCACACGTCCCGATACCCGCTGGAAACGCTGCGACATTAAATCGATTTCCTTGCTTCCAAACGTGCTGGCAAAGCAACAGGCTAGGGAAGCGGGCGCGTATGAGGCATGGTTTGTGGACACCGATCATTTCCTTACCGAGGGAAGTTCCACCAATGCATGGATCGTGACGAAGGAGGGGGTTCTGGTCACGCGGCCCGCCAATCGCGAAATTTTAAGCGGGATTACGCGTCTCGGCGTTCTGAAAGCCGCGGCAGAAGAGAGGCTCACCGTAGAGGAGCGCCCTTTTCACCTGGACGAAGCCTGGGCCGCAGCAGAGGCCTTTTTGACCAGTACGACCGCCTTCTTGCTGCCGGTTCTAAAAATTGATGATAAAGTCATCGGCAATGGCCAGCCGGGAAAGGTAACGACGCGACTTCTTCATCGCTACCTGGAAAAAATAAAAACAAAGAAAAAACGGTAGGATAAGAAGTCTCCATGAAGAAAATGCCACCCTTTCCGCGCGCAATCCTGTTTGATTGGGACAACACGCTGGTCGATAGTTGGGAGGGAATGCAGCGGGCGATGAACGCCACGCTCATTGCCATGGGGCACGAACCCTGGACAATGGAGCAGGCCCAGCAACGGATGAACCGGTCGCTTCGCAATGCCTTTCCGGAGCTTTTTGGCGAACGCTGGCACGAGGCCCATGACATTTTTTATGAAGCCTTCACGGAAGGGCACCTCGAAACCTTAAAACCCTTGCCTGACACCGAGGAAATGCTTGAAACCCTTCATGAGATGGGCATTTTCATGGGGATTGCCAGCAGCAAGGTGGGGCCGATGTTGCGCAAGGAAATTGCCCATTTCGGTTGGGAAAAATACCTGCCAGGCGTTGTTGGGGCAGGGGAGGCGGAAAAGGACAAACCGGCGAAAGAGGCCGCGTTGTTCGCCATCCATGGCACGAACATCAAGCTGGGCGCGGCCCTCTGGGTAATCGGTGACCTTCCGATTGATGTTGAATTTGCGCGAAATGCCGGCACCACGGCAATTGTCATGAACAGCTCGCTTCCTGATATAAAAGACTTTGGAGACCTTGCACCTGATTGGGTCGTAAATCAGTGCAAAGACCTTCCGCCTTTCGTCCGGGCTTGTGCCGACGATCGGTAAGAGGGCTGAAGGATAAAGAAAAGAACGATAAGAAAAACAGGGAAGAAAATGGGGACGCATAATGACGACAGAAAAATCACAAAATGTTCAGGACGTCTTCCTAAACAATATTCGGAAAAACAAAATTCAGGTTACCGTGTTTCTCGTTAATGGCGTTAAACTTCAGGGCGTGGTTACCTGGTTTGACAATTTTTGCGTGTTGCTCCGTCGAAACAACCACATACAGCTGATCTACAAACACGCCATTTCAACAATTATGCCTGCTGGTCCAATCCAGCTGTTTGAAGAGGACAAGGAAAACGCCGAAGTCGGAGAAGGTTAACCTATCGTCAGAAAACCTTTCCAAAGGCGGTAAGGCAGGGGCACGCGCCTGCGTTCTTTCTCCTTTCTCGAAGGGCAGTGGACATGAACTGGCCAGCCATGCGGAGGCACGGCTTAGGGAAGCCGTAAATTTAACCGAGGCGATTGACTTGCAGGTCGTCTGTGAAGAAACGGTTTCCCTGGTGCGGCCCGTTCCGGCAACGCTTTTCGGAAAGGGAACGGTTGAACGTTTTCATGACCAGATAACGGCCGACGCAATCGAATTGGTTGTCATCGATCATCCCGTCACGCCGGTTCAGCAACGCAATCTTGAGCGTGCCTGGATGTGCAAAGTGATCGACCGCACGGGCCTTATTCTGGAAATCTTCGGCGCACGCGCGCGGACCCGCGAAGGGCGCCTTCAGGTGGAACTGGCCCATCTTTCCTATCAACGCAGCCGTCTGGTGCGTTCCTGGACTCATTTGGAGCGTCAGCGCGGCGGCTTTGGTTTTCTAGGTGGACCGGGGGAAACCCAGATTGAGACGGACCGCCGCCTTCTGGACAAGCGCATTACGCGGTTAAAGCGCGATTTAGGCCAAGTCATGCGTACGCGTCAATTGCACCGCCAGGCTCGAAAACGCGTGCCTTACCCGGTCATCGCCTTGGTCGGTTATACGAATGCCGGAAAATCGACCCTGTTTAACCACCTTACCGGCGCGGATGTTTTTGCCGAAGATTTGCTTTTTGCGACCCTGGACCCGACGATGCGCGGCCTGGTGCTGCCTTCCGGCCGTCGCGTCATTCTTTCGGACACGGTTGGCTTTATCTCGGACCTGCCGACTGATCTTGTTGCGGCCTTTCGCGCAACTCTGGAGGAAGTCCGCGAAGCAGACCTTATCCTTCACGTTCGCGATATCTCCCATATCGAAAGTGCGGATCAATGCCGCGATGTTCATAAGGTGCTGCATGATCTTGAAATCGGTGACCGGATCGAAACCGACGTGGTCGAGGCATTGAACAAGACGGATCTTTTAACGCCCGAGCAGGATGAAAAATTGCAAAACCAGGTTGCGCGCGATCCAAACCAGGCGCTTTTATCTGCCGTAAGCGGGGAGGGAATTGACGCGCTTCTGTCCCTTCTTGACGCGCGCCTTGCAGCCAGCTTTGCGGTGGTTGAAATTGCCGTGCCCATTTCCGATGGCGCAACAATCGCCTGGCTTTATCGCCATGGCGAGGTCCTAGCGCGCCAGGATGATGAGAGTTGCGCACATTTTCGCGTGCAGCTCGACCCAAAGGATGCCGCCCGCTTCGAAAGCCGAATGGCCAACGCGTAAAGCTATTCGTCTTTCTCTTCTTTTTTCACGCGTTCCCAAAGGGCTTCCAGCTGTTCAAGGGGCGTCGCCTCAATCGCCGCACCGGCAGGCAGACGTGCTTCTATTCCTGCAAAACGCCGTTCGAATTTCACATTTGCCATCCGGAGGGCTGTTTCGCTATCAACGGCAAAATGCCGGGAAAGGTTTACGCAAGCGAAGAAAAGATCGCCGATTTCCTCGGCAAGGGGCGAATTTTGCCGTTCCGCCAATGGCCCAGGCGGCAATTCCGCCCGAATTTCGGCAATTTCCTCGGCGATTTTATCAAAAACCGGCTCAATCTCATCCCAATCAAAACCGACGCGGGCGGCCCGTTTCTGAAGCTTTTCGGCGCGAAGCAGGGCGGGCAGGGCATGCGCCACCCCATCAAGTACACCACCCCGCTTGTTTTTTTGGCGCTCGCGCGCTTTTTCGGCCTCCCAGGCCTCGGTCTGGGCTTTTGCATCTGCAACCGTCACCTCGCCAAAGACATGGGGGTGGCGACGAATCATTTTTTCGGAAACGCCGGCAACAACATCGGCAAAGGTGAAATGGCCACGCTCGGCAGCTATCTGCGCGTGATAAACGACCTGAAGCAGAAGATCGCCCAATTCGTCCTGAAGCGCCGCCATGTCGTTTTTGTCGATTGCCTCGGCCACTTCATAGGCTTCTTCAATCGTATAAGGCGCGATGGATTTAAAATCCTGTTCGCGATCCCAGGGACAGCCATCCTTTGGGTCCCGAAGACGGCGCATAACTTCCAAAAGCCTGGAAATTTCGCCGGGTTCCGGTGGCTTCGCCTTACCCATGATTTGTTAAAAGCGGTTGCATCGCAGGGGTTGTATCCATAAAGGGGGCGCCTCGACCCAAGGGTCCAAAGATCGCATAATGGTTATTATGACAAATTCATGATGCCACATCCAAGACCATGCCGTCGTAAGCCGGTTCGACCCCGTCTGGAAGGCTTTCCGCCAGGGTTTCGTAATCGGCCTCTT
>CAYTAE010000134.1:0-4537 GCA_964435655.1 uncultured Rhodospirillaceae bacterium | reverse complement strand
CGCATCAACGGTCGGCGGTTTTGTGTTCGGCATTTCAAAAACGGTGGTCACGCCACCCTTCACGGCGGCGCGGCTGCCGCTTTCAATATCTTCTTTGTGTTCCAACCCCGGCTCGCGAAAATGAACATGGCCATCGATCACACCGGGAAGGACATGAAGATGGGTCGCATCGATCGTCGTTTCGGTTTTTTTCGAACCCAGTTCGCCGATGGCGGCAATTTTTCCATCTCGTATCCCGACATCCCCGACAAGCACGCCCTTTGGTGTTACGCAAGTGCCACCACGAAGCACGAGGTCAAAATATTCCGTCATCGACATTCCCTATGTTTATTTCAAAATCCGCAGCCAAGCCTGCACCCAGGCGCGCACAATGTCGCCTGCCTAATGTTTTTCCGCAAGAATTTCAAAAATATCCCCACCGGCGGCGCGGCCCGCGATGCGTTGACGATGCCAGAGCGCATAGAAAAGAAGTAGCCAAGCGGCAAAGCCTGCGCGTTTGCCCGATTTTCGAAAAAGCGCCGTGACGGCATCGGGTTGGCAAAGTTCCGCAATCGCCGGGTCGGCGGCGACAAGGGGGCCAAGCTGCGCGCCTTTTCTGGAAATCCATTCGCCAACGGGCACCGTAAAACCCCGCTTTTCCGAAAAAGCATTGGCCGCCGGCAGTTTTTCCGAAAGCCATTTGCGCAACAGCCATTTTCCCAACCGGCCGCGAACTTTCAATCGGTCCGGCAGGCAAAAAGCAGCGTTCGCCACGTCGCGGTCCAGGAAGGGCGTTCGGCCCTCGACGCCATGAGCCATCAGACAGCGGTCCAGCTTGGTCAGCAGGTCGTGGGGCAGCCAATCCTCGCAATCGACCGCCTGGGCGATTTGCAGCCGCGTCCGGCCTTTCTGGCGGCTTGCCATTTCGGCAGTTGCGATCCCGGCCCGCCAACCTGTCATGGGAACGCGCAGCACGTCCAGGCCATCAAACACGCCGCGCCGGCGCATTTTTCTACCGCCAAACAGAACCGGGCGCATGGCGCTTCGATAGCGGCCATAGCCACCAAGAAGTTCGTCGCCGCCCTCGCCGCAAAGCACGACTTTCAGGTCGCGGCTGGCTTCCCGCGCCAATTTCCAGGTTGGCAAAATGGCATAATCCGCCGCCGGATCGTCCATCGCCGCCACAATTTCCGGAAGCGATTTCCAGAAATCCTTTTCCGAGAATTCAACTTCGACATATTCCGCGCCGACAAGTTGGGCCAGTTTTTTTGCGTGGGCGCGTTCGTCATGGGTGCGCGTGCCGGGAAACCCGGCGGTAAAAGTTGCCACCGGGCGCGGATTGCATTCCGCCATCAGGGCCAGAATGGCAGATGAGTCGATGCCGCCGGAAAAGAAAAGGCCATAGGGAACGTCGGAACGCTGGTGGACCTTCACGCTGTCGACAAGGGCCGCGTCCAGACGGCGCAGCGCGGTGGCTTCGTCTACCTTCTCCGGCCCACCCGGGGGCAGTGCAGCGTGTCTTTCACGGTGGACAATGCGGCCCTTTTCAACGACCAGAACTTCCCCCGGCAACACGCGGGAAATGCCCTCGAAAACTGTTTCCGGGCCGGTGGTGAATTGAAGTTGAAGCAGTTCGTTGCGGCGTTGGTCGCAGACATGGGGCGCAACGACGCCAGCCTCGATCAGGGCCTGGGGTTCGGACGCAAAGAAAAAACCAGCCGCCGTTTGTGCGTAATAGAGCGGCTTTATCCCAAACGGATCGCGCGCAAGAATCAGACGCGCCTCTTTTGGATCGTAAAGCGCCAGCCCGTACATGCCGCGCAGCCGGTTGACGAAACCCAAACCTTCTTTCACATAGAGATGCAAAGGCAATTCGCAATCGGACGCCGTCTGAAACGAAACGTCCGCAAGTCCGGCACGCAATTCCACGTAATTGTAAATTTCGCCATTTGCGACAAGGACCGGCCCCGCCCCATGAAAAAGCGGCTGATCCCCCGTCTTCAGATCGATGATCGCCAGGCGCGTATGCACAAGGCCGGTGGCGCCCTCCACATATTCGCCACGGCCATCCGGCCCACGATGGTCCAGCGCGTCGGTTAAGGCCCGAAGCACCCCCTGCGAAGGCGGGTTGCCATCCTTGCCCTGACCACCAGCAATCCCACACATCAAGCGACAATCCGTTCAAAGAAATCCAGATAGCGGCGCACGACGGCAGCCTTCGTAAAATTGCCATCGAAGCTTGCCTTGCCGCCGGCGACAAGGGCGTCGCGCAAGGCCGGATCGCCAATCAGCCGGTTCAGCGCGTGGGCCATGGCCGGAACATCGTCGATGGGGACAAGCAACGCGTCGCGTTCGTCCGTGATGATGCTGGCAGGCCCGGCGCTGGCCGCTGCAACGAGAGGTGTTTCATAGGCCCAGGCCTCTAACGTTACCGTGCCGAAAGGTTCATAGCGGGAAGGAAAGATGGCGATGTCGGCGGCGGCGAAAAGTGCGGCCTTGTCTTCGCGCCAGCCGAGGAAGCGCACCCGCGAGGCGACGCCAAGGCGTGTCCCAAGGGCTTCGAGTTCGGCCCGCGCCGGCCCTTCGCCCGCCAGCCAGAGATAGGCGTTTGGCACCTGTTGCAAGGCCGTCAACAACACGTCGAAGCCTTTCACCGGGTGCATCCGCCCAAGGGAGAAAAGCAGCGGCGCATCTTCCGGCGTATCCAGAGACGCCCGAGACACGGGCGTCGCAATTTCCGGCGTCGCGTGGTTCGGTAGATAAATTGCACGATCCTGCGGCCAGCCGCCTTTCACCACATGATCGACGATGCCCGGCGTGATGCCGATCAGCCAGTCGCAGGCTTTGTAATATTTCAGATTGTAATAACCGCCAAGGCGTGCGGCCCGGACATAGGCCCCGCGCGGGGCCTTTGCCGAAGCCCGATTCATCCAGCTAAGCACGATATCGGCACCAAAGGCCTCGGCCTCTTTTCTTAAGGCCCGGCCGGTCCGCCAGTCGAAAATCCCGCCAAAAGGCAGCTCTACCGGCGTGATTCCGCCCTTTTCCAGCCGCGCCCGGCGCAACGCATTCGGGCGCATGACGACGCGCTGCTCAAGGCCCGCCTCGTGCAACGCCAGAACAAGGCTGACGAAATAGGTTTCGGCACCGCCATGTTCGGCCCCGGCAAGGCATTGAAGAACCCGCGTCATTGGCAATTTATACGAAGCCCCCATCTTCTTGCCAAGCAAGGCTTGCAGGAAGGGAAAGCAGGCCTACACTGGCAACGCCCATCTGCCCATCCGTAGGGCTTTCATCGCCACCTTTTCGCCGGGGGTCTGCGGGTCGCCCGGGGACGTTTTTTAAGAGGTTGAACATGAAACGATTTATCTTTGCCGCATTCTTTTTCGTGCTGGTCGGCGCGACGTCTTCACTCGCAGATACATTCGACGACGGGGTCGCGGCGTATGATCGCGGCGACTACGCAACCGCCTTTCGCCAGTTTAAATCGCTTGCGGAACAGGGACACGCAAGCGCGCAGGTCATCCTCGGGAGCATGTACGACGAGGGTCGTGGCGTTCCCCAAAATTATGCCAAAGCCGAAAAATGGTACCGGATGGCGGCGGATCAGGGGCATGTAGAGGGGCAGATCAACCTCGCGAGGGTGTACATAAATGGCCTTGGCGTTCCAAAGAACGGTGCCAAAGCCGCGAAATGGTACCGCAAGGCGGCGGATCAGGGGCATGCATATGCACAGACCATCCTCGGGGGCATGTACAAAGATGGCTGGGGCGTTCCCCAGGATGATGCCGAGGCCTTAAAGTGGGTCCGCAAAGCGGTGAAACAGGGAAATGCGGCTGCGCAGTCTGATCTCGGGATCATGTACGCAGAAGGGCGTGGCGTGGGAAAAGACGCCGCCGCAGCGGTGAGATGGTTCGAAAAAGCGGCGGCGCAGGGAAACCTACAAGCGCAGAACAATCTTGGATTCATGTACGAGCACGGCCAGGGCGTTACCAAGGACGCCGCCGAAGCCGCGAAATGGTACCGCAAGGCGGCGGACCAAGGACATGATGTCGCGCAGTTTAACCTCGGACTCATGTACAGCGAGGGTCGTGGTGTTGCCAAGGACGATGCCAAAGCCATGAAATGGTACCGCAAGGCAGCGGAACAGGGGTATGCAAGCGCGCAATACGCCCTCGAGACCATGTACGAGCACGACCAGGGCGTTCCAAAGGACGCCGCCGAAGCCGCGAAGTGGCATCAAAAGTCGGGCAGCCCCTCCGACCAAGACCCGGGCATGCCCGGGGGGGATGATCAGGGTGCGGACCTGTCATTAACGGACCCACCCGATGACAGCGAAGATTTTGCAGCCACGCTTCGCGAACTGACACAAGTTGTGAAACAGGGGCTTTCAAAACTGCAACGGCTGATATGGAGATTGATCGAAGCCATCTTGCCGTCGGAAGGTCCATTAAAAAATGGAATAGCGGCGGCTGAATTCGTGCAAAAATCCCTTGCAGAAAAAAGGACGCCTACTGACATTGTGGAAGCACAAAAGCTGGTAATTGAATGGAAGCCG
>CAYTAE010000133.1:0-4587 GCA_964435655.1 uncultured Rhodospirillaceae bacterium | reverse complement strand
GCCTGGGCAGAGGGAAAGATCAGCGTAAACAGCAGTGCAGTTAGGAAAAAAGGTCTCATAAAATCTGAAATTTCCGTCACGTTCCTTCGGGGTGTGCCCATTCCACGCCGTATCCTTTAGCGATCAACCGGTTGCCGATCAATCCCTACCTTTGGCCGGTCGGCAAAGGGGAGCGGCCACTTTGGGCATTATAGAGATTAGATGCCGACCTCTCCAAGATGTTTGAGAATGATGCGGACGAGGAAGGTATTGGCCGGTTTGATGTCCCGGTCCTGGGTGAAACTGCGGACAAAACTGAACTGCAGATCGAGGCATTCATCGACATAGCCGAGGCCAAGCCCCCAATTAATCGTGTTGTCTCCTGCAAAATCCCTGCGGTTGGAGGCCTGAAAGGACCAGTTTTTGGTGATTTGTGAGCGCAGGGACGTGGTGAGCTCCTCGCGGTCGCCAAACTCCGGGTTTGTGGCCGATCCTCGGATAAAGAAATAATTGACGTCGAGGTGAATGGCGGCGGGTCCCACCCCGAATTCGAGCTCGCTTTGTTCGGCGGAAAAACTGTCTGTATCCAGCCGGGTGCGGTAAAGCATGTTCAGGTTTTTTGCGGGTGTTACTTCAACTTCGCCGACATAGTCTGAAAAATTGTCTTCAAGGCCGGAGCCATCGGCAAAGGTGCTGTCTTTGCGCAGGCGATAGCTTTGGCCGAAGAAGATGCTCCCATTGCTGCCGTCAGCGCCAAGGAGGCCCATTCTTAGGCCGTAATTCAGCCGCTGTCCCCCTTCGACCCGATCCAGCCCGGTAAAGCGGTTGGCGCTCATCAAATTTGTCGTATCGAACTCAAAATTCTGACTGTCCTCGTTCGATATCTTCGACGAATTTCCGCCATTGGGGGCGATGGCAATTGAGACGACCGGCTCGATCAATTGATGGATTTTTCCTTCCTGGCGGACAAAGGGATAGCGCCAATCGATCATCACCTGGGGAAAGGCACGGCCCGTGAAGCCATCCCGCAGGACATTGGGATCGGTCAGGCTAGCGGCGATGTCATTGGCAAGGTAGCCATCCATCTGCAGCGACGCCGAAACCGTCGTCACATAACCTTCCGGCGACTGATAGGGGAATTGCCAGCCGGGTTTCAAGGACAGGCGGTGGCTGTCCGAGCCTTCCGAGCGGGAAAGGGACAGCAGATTGGCGTCCAGGCTCCAGCGCGCACCGTTCCGGTTCGGCTTGCCGATATAGTTGTAGTCGATCATCGGCAGGATCAGGGGGGTGGTGTCAGAATCATCTGTTTGGCGAAGGCCCTGAAAAAGGTAGCTGTTCACCGCCGCGTAGTTGCGGCCGCGAAAGCCTTCGAGAAAGGCGTGGGTTGTCAGCGTATCTTCGTTTTCAAAATCATAACGCCGAAGATAGGTGTCGTCTGTGGACCGGAAAACATCGAGGCCGGTTCGCCAAGTTGGGTCAAGATCGAAGCGTGCGCTGCCTTTCACATGGCCGCGTATTTCCTTGTTGCTGGATGTAGCAAGCCCGTTTAACCGTTCGTCGGCTTCGGTGATGCTGCCGGCGATTTCGAATTCCCCGTTCGTGAAACGCTGACGGTATTCGCCGACGGCAACCAGGCCTTCCTGGGATGTAAAAATCGGTGCGAAGGTCGCGTCCTTGTCGGGGGCGATGTTGAAATAATATGGAATCTGGGTTCGAAAGCCGAGGTCGGTCGTACTGCCGATGGTTGGCGCCAGGATGCCGCTGCGGCGCTTTACGGTCGGGTCCGGATGGGAAAGGTAGGGCGTATAAGCAATTGGAATGCCATAGAATTCGAAAAAGGCATCCTTGTATTCAATTTCGTGGGCCTGGCGATCGTGAAGGACCTGCCAGGCTCGTAATTGCCATAACGGCGCCCGCGCGGGGTTTTTTTTGCAAAGGTTGCAAGGTGAAAACACCGCCTTGTGGAATTCTGTGAAAAGGCCGTTTTTGCGCGTTCCGGAAACGGCGGCGAGCTTTGAATCGTCTTCGAGAAGGACGCGCAGGCGGCGGACAATGCCCTCTCGCATGTCATCGGTCAGCGTCATGTGATCGGCAAAAGCAACCTCGCCGGTGGGTTCCATAAGGATGACATTCCCAGATGCAGTGACAAGATCGGCACGCTGGTTGTAGGTCACCGTATCGGCGAGAAGAAGGCGCAGGCCTTGCGTAATTTCCACATGCCCGCGGGCGAAGATGATGTCGCGTTCTTCGTCATGGCGCATTTCGTCGGCGCGAAGCAGGATGGGCGCCTCTTTGCCATGTGCGGGTTCCGCCCCATGGCTGGGCGACGCCAGAAAAAGGCTGAGAAGCCAGCAGGCTGTCCATCCGGTTTGGGCAAGCCAACGCATGTTGTCAGCCATCCTCCAGGTGAAGAAGCATGGCGAGGCCAAGCAACGTTGCCACGCCGGCCGGCGTCCATGCGGCGAGCACAATGGGCAGTTTTTCTGAAAGCCCCAATGCGTGAATGACGTCGGAAAGGAAGAAAAGCAAGAATCCGACCATGGTGGTAAGGGCGATTAAGGCGGCGGTGTTCGTCGTGCGGTTTCGCCGCAGCATAAAGGTCGCCGCGATGAGCACCATGGCGCAGAAGAGAAGGGGTTCGGCCAACAGGGAATGCCAGTACAATCGGTGCCGTCGCGCGGAAAAGCCAGCTTTCTCCAAGGTGTCGATGAAGACCGGGAGTTCCCAGAAGGAAAGCGTCTCGGGCGGGGAAAAGCTGTCCTGAATTTTTTCAAGCGTGAGGTCTGTTTTTATCCGATGGCTTTTCGTAAAGCTTGTGGGTCGGTCCGGTTCGGATATCCGGGCATTTTTCAGCTGCCAATAGCCTTTCTCCAGATGCGCGGAATCGGCATCGACTCGGCCGGTAAAGTGATCGGATTCCTCGAAAAGAAAAAAGGTGACGCCCTGAAGCGACATGTCGTTTTGGGACATGTGTTGCGCGTGGATGACGGACTGGCCAGCTTTGTCCGACTGGCGCAGCCAGAGGCCGGAGGCAGAAAGAGCAAGCAGGCTTGATTTTCCGCGCAGCAGCTTGTCTTCCAGCGCCTCGTACCGGGTGAACATGGTGGCGGCGAGCGGATTGAAAATCGTGATTTTGAAAATTCCGATGCCAACGGCAACGATCAAAACCGGAAATAGAAATTGCCAGGCGGAAATGCCGGCGCCGCGGATGACAATTAGTTCGTGATGGCGCGCCAGGCGCCAAAAGACGAGCATTCCGCCGAACAGAATGGCGAAGGGTGTAATTGTCTGCACCGTTTCCGGAAGCTTTAGAAGCGACATTTGCAGAATGTCGCCCATGGTTACGGCAAGGCGTCCGGCCGATCGCCGGAGCAATTCGATAATGTCGATAAGCAGAACGAGCGTGACCAGAAAACCCAGCATGCTGAGAAAGCCGAACAAAAATTGACGGCCGATATAGCGAGACAGGATGGTTGAAAGTTGCACGGCGTCTCCTATCGGGTCTCGGTTTCCTGTGCCGTCGCCGGGATACGTCGCCGAAGGAGGCGCCCTTTGGTCAGCACACGATAGCCGATCGCAACGGTAAGGAGGGGGGCGGCATACATCAACGGGATCATTGTTGGGGTTTTTGACGCCAGATTGTTGATGCTGATGCCCAGAAGTTCAATGGCAACGCCGATCGCGCTTGCGGCCAGGATACGGCCGGTTTGTCCGCGCCGGTTGAAATCGCCGGAAAAAAGTGCGGCCAGTGCGATGAACAGGAAGGCGAGGTTGTAGAGTGGGGAGGTCAGCCGTTGATGCCCCTCGGCGATCAGCTTGCCCTTGTTGTTCTGGTCGTCCTCGGTATCTGTCGGGAAGAAGAGGCCAGGCAGGTAGCGTTCGCGCGGTTCTCGCCAGCGATATCCGGGGGTCTTGTCGAAACTGCCCAAATCCACCGTGTAGCGGTCGAAATAGAGGAGTTGCAGGCGACTCGTTTTCTCATCGATTTCCTGGCGGTTGCCATTCATCAAAATAACCTTGGGGCCGCTGTCCGTCCGCACAAATTTTCCATGTTCGGCCATGATCGTTACGGATTGTTTCGCGTTTCGGCTGTCATGCATCAGGATGCCGTAAAGATCACCTTCTCCAGCGCGTTCTCGCACGTAGACGGTCAGATTTTCGCCAAGCGAGTTAAAAACGCCCTCCTTTAGCAGAACGGCCGAATAGTTGTGGCGAAACAGAAACTGAAGATCCTTGAACTCCCGATAGGACGAGGGCAGGAAATATAGAGTCAGGCTGTAACAGATTGTCGTGAGCACAAGGGCAAGGGCAATCCCGGGTGCCGCCATGGTTCGGGGCGGCAGCCCCGCAGCCCTGAGAATGACCAGTTCGCTGTCCATGGTGAGTTTGTTGTAAGTAAACAGAACCGCCGCAAAGAACGCGATCGGGATGACGATGACAAGGTAGGTCGGCAGCAGGTGCAGGGTTAGCGAAACGAAGGCCGTTAATTCCAGGCCGCGGTTGACAATTAACTCCACGAAACGAAGCGACTGGGTCAGCCAGATCACGCAGGTCAGCCCTGCGCAGACAAGAGCCGTCGCCCAGGCGAGTTGGCGAAAGATGTAAACA
>CAYTAE010000132.1:0-4603 GCA_964435655.1 uncultured Rhodospirillaceae bacterium | reverse complement strand
CCTTCAAGCCACGGCCCCAAAACTACGGCCCAAGGCGAGCCTGCCCCCGGGAAACCCGATCCAGGCGGGTGGACAATGCCTGCCTGCAAGGGCTTGCCTGCAAGGGCCGGCCCACGAGGACCGAAAGCGAGCGCCGCGGACGGGCCTTAGAAACGCCAGAAGGAACCATGCGCGACATGCCCCAAGCCAAGCCGATGCGCGCCTTTCGTAAAGACGGGACTCCCCCTCCCGGCGCCTCGGCGGTATTGGTGCTGGAAGACGGCCATGTCTTGTGGGGCGCCGGATGCGGCGCCACCGGCACGGCGGTTGGCGAGATTTGCTTTAACACCGCGATGACCGGCTATGAAGAAATCCTCACAGACCCTTCCTATGCCGGCCAGATTATCACCTTCACCTTCCCCCATATCGGCAATGTCGGCGCGAACGCCACCGACCGGGAACGCACCCACCCCGCGGCCCGGGGCTTTGTCCTGCGCACGGCCATAACGGCGGCGTCAAATTTCCGCAGCGAGCACCATCTGGACGCCTGGGCCAGAACCGAGGGCCTGATCGGCCTGACCGGCGTGGACACGCGACGACTGACCCGTTCCATCCGCGACAACGGCGCCCCGAAAGGCGTGATCTGTCACCCGACGGACGGGCGCTTTGACCTCGACACGCTTCAGAAAACGGCCCAGGCCTGGCCGGGCATCGAAGGCATGGATTTGGCAAAAGACGTCACCGCCGCCAAACCTTACGACTGGGACGAAACCTGCTGGCAACTGGGCAAGGGCCATGGCCGGGCAACGGCGCCGCGCCACCACATCGTCGCCATTGATTTTGGCGCCAAGTGGAACATCCTGCGCGCGCTTGCCAATGCCGGCGCGCGTGTCACCGTGCTGCCGGCAACGGCAAATGCAGCAGATATTCTTGGGCGTAAACCCGACGGCGTCTTTCTTTCAAACGGGCCGGGCGACCCGGCGGCGACGGCAAAATACGCCGTGCCGATGTTAAAAGAACTCATCCCTTCCGGCGTTCCGATCTTTGGCATCTGCCTTGGCCATCAGCTTCTTGCCCTTAGCCTTGGCGCCAAGACGGAAAAAATGTTTTTAGGCCATCGCGGCGCAAACCATCCGGTGAAAGACCTGGAAACGGGACGCGTTGAAATCACAAGCCAGAATCACGGCTTTGTCGTCTGCAAGGAAAGCCTGCCGAAAGGCGTCGCCATGTCCCATGCCTCGCTTTTCGACCAATCCCTCGAAGGGTTGTGCGTCACTGGCAAACCGATCTTCTCGGTCCAATACCATCCGGAAGCTTCCCCCGGGCCCCATGACAGCCATTATCTGTTCCAGCAGTTTTTGAGCAGGATCGAACAGAATGCCTAAACGCACCGACATTCAATCGATCCTTATCATCGGCGCCGGCCCGATTGTCATCGGCCAGGCCTGCGAGTTCGACTATTCCGGCGCCCAGGCCTGCAAGGCCTTAAAGGAAGAAGGCTACCGCACGATTCTCGTCAATTCGAACCCGGCGACGATCATGACCGACCCGGACTTTGCCGACGCCACCTATATTGAACCGATCACGGCGCCGCTGATTGCCAAGATCATCGAGAAGGAACGCCCCGATGCCCTGCTGCCCACCATGGGCGGGCAGACGGCCCTGAACATGGCGCTGACTCTTGCCCGCGATGGCGTGCTTGAAAAATTTGGCGTTGCGCTGATCGGCGCGTCCCAGGATGCCATCGACAAGGCGGAAGACCGCGAACGTTTTCGCGAAGCGATGGCGCATATCGGCCTCGAATGCCCAAAAAGCCAGCTTGCCCATAACATGAAAGATGCCTGGAGCGCCCTGGAGAAAGTTGGTCTGCCGGCCATCATCCGTCCGTCCTTCACCCTTGGCGGCACCGGCAGCGGCATTGCCTACAATCGGGAAGAATTTGAAACCGTCGCCGGCGGCCTTGATGCCGCACCGACGAACGAAGTTCTAATCGAAGAATCCGTCCTTGGTTGGAAAGAATATGGGATGGAGGTCGTTCGCGACGGTGCGGACAACTGCATTATCATCTGCGCCATCGAAAACATCGACCCGATGGGCGTGCACACCGGCGACAGCATCACCGTGGCACCGGCGTTGACCCTGACGGACAAGGAATACCAAATCATGCGGAACGCCTCGATCGCAGTTCTGCGCGAGATTGGCGTCGACACCGGCGGGTCCAATGTGCAATTCGCCGTGCATCCAGGAACCGGCCGTCTGCTTGTCATCGAAATGAACCCCCGCGTGTCGCGTTCCTCTGCGCTGGCCTCGAAAGCAACCGGTTTTCCAATCGCCAAAATCGCGGCAAAACTTGCCGTCGGCTACCGGCTGGACGAACTGGCGAACGACATCACAAAAGTCACGCCGGCGTCTTTCGAACCAACGATCGATTACGTGGTCACGAAAATGCCGCGTTTTACCTTCGAAAAATTTCCAGGCACGACGCGTCTGCTCACCACGTCGATGAAATCCGTTGGCGAGGCGATGGCCATCGGCCGCAATTTTGCCGAATCGTTCCAAAAGGCCCTGCGGTCGATGGAAACCGGCCTGACCGGGTTGAACACGCCCCTGGCCGACGGCCTGGACGCCGCCGATGCCCTGGCACAGGTGAAGGTGGCGCTGACCGAAGCCACGCCGGATCGCATCCTTTGGATCGCCGAGGCCTTCCGCCAGGATCTTCCTTTTAAAGATGTGCACGAAATCACGAAATATGACCCCTGGTTCCTGGACCAGATCCAGACCCTCATCAAAATCGAGGCCCGGCTGCAACGCGAAGGCCTGCCCGAGACGGCTGCCGGCCTCGTCGAGTTGAAGGGACTTGGCTTTTCCGATTCGCGCCTGGCGGAATTGACCAATTTGCCGGAAAAAAAAGCCGCCCGGATCCGGGAGCAGCAAGCCGTTCACGCCGTCTACAAGCGCGTGGACACCTGCGGCGGCGAATTCCCATCCCTGACCCCTTATATGTATTCAACCTACGAGCCAAAATGGGCGCCAAAACAGCCCCCGGAATGCGAGGCGAACCCAAGCGACCACAACAAGGTGCTTATTCTTGGCGGCGGACCCAATCGCATCGGCCAGGGAATCGAATTTGACTATTGCTGCGTCCACGCGGCCTACGCCCTTTCCGAAGCTGGCTTCGAAACAATCATGGTCAATTGCAACCCGGAAACCGTTTCGACGGATTACGACACGTCCGACCGACTTTATTTTGAACCGCTGACCACCGAAGACGTGATCGAAATTGCACGCACCGAACAGAAAAACGGGACCTTGCATGGCGTTATCGTGCAATTCGGCGGCCAGACGCCGCTGAAACTGGCCGCCGCCCTTGAACAAGCCAACATTCCGATCCTCGGCACGTCACCGGACGCCATCGACCTGGCCGAAGACCGTGAACGTTTTCAGAGACTGCTGGCGAAGCTGAAATTGCGCCAGCCAAAAAACGGCATTGCCCATTCGGTCGACGAAGCCGTGCAGGTCGCAGGCAAAATCGGCTACCCGCTTGTCGTCCGACCTTCCTATGTGCTGGGCGGACGCGCCATGCAGATCGTTCACGAGGAAACCTCCCTGCTGCGTTACATGACCGAAGCGGTCAAGGTTTCGGGCACAAACCCGGTGTTGATCGATTCCTATCTGCAATCGGCAATCGAGGTTGATATCGACGCCGTGTCGGACGGCCAGTCCGTTTACATCGCAGGCATCATGGAACATATCGAAGAGGCCGGCATTCATTCTGGCGATTCCGCCTGCTGCCTGCCGCCGCACTCGCTTTCCGACGCGATGATTGCCGAGATCAGCGCCCAGACCAAGGCGATGGCCCTGGCGCTCAACGTCCGCGGGCTGATGAACGTGCAGATGGCCGTCAAGGATGGCGACATCTATATTTTGGAAGTGAACCCGCGCGCCAGCCGCACGGTGCCCTTCGTCGCCAAAGCGACCGGCGTGCCAATTGCCAAAATCGCGGCCCGGATCATGGCCGGTGAAACCCTGAACGATTTCGACCTGCGCGTGCCGCCGGTGCGTCACATCGCCGTCAAGGAAGCCGTCTTTCCCTTTGCTCGCTTTCCCGGCGTCGACATTCTGCTTGGCCCTGAGATGAAATCAACCGGCGAGGTCATGGGGATCGACAGCGATTTCGGCCACGCCTTTGCAAAAGCCCAGCTTGGCAGCGGCACATTGCTGCCGCAAACAGGCACCGTGTTCATTTCGGTCAAGGACAGCGACAAGGCGGCGATGGTTGCGCCCGGCAAGCAGCTTATCGATATGGGGTTCCGCCTTCTGGCCACCCATGGCACCGCCGTCTGCCTTCAAGATGCCGGCCTGGCCGTGACGGCGATCAACAAAGTGGCGGAAGGGCAACCGCACATTGTTGACGCCATGAAGGGGGGCGACGTCAATCTGGTTTTCAACACGACCGAGGGCGCCCAGGCCATTGCCGACAGCCTCGACCTTCGCCGGGCCGCCCTGCTCAATAAAATCCCCTATTACACGACCGTTTCCGGAATCCTGGCCGCCATCGAGGCCATTTCGGCCCTTCGCGGCGGCACCCTTGAAGTTGCGCCGTTGCAGTCCTATTTTAACGGGT